>NZ_JBEAIJ010000059.1:0-286727 GCF_040065315.1 Klebsiella sp. CN_Kp100 | reverse complement strand
GCCGCGGGCGCGGTTGCCCATAAACGCCTGGGGTACGGTCAGGTACAGCCGCTGCTGCCCGGCATCAAAGCGGGTGGTGGCGTCTTTGATCATTTCGGTTAACGGTATGCAGGCATCTGCCGCCATCACATCGATACCGGCAATGGCGGACGTGTTGACGCCCATGCTGGCCAACTGTCCGCGCGTCAGGCAGGGTGCCAGTCCGTGGCCTTTTTCATCAACATTAAAGGTAATATCGCGGGTGGCCATATACCCGTCATTGAGGTAGATATCCGCGCGGTAGGTACCCGGCGGCAGCTCCTGGCCTTTTTCAAAACCGGACAGATCCGCCACGGCAGCGGGATCGTCCGCTAAAAAACGTGGGTTGAAATAGAGTTCTGCCTGCGCGTAAAAAGCCGGTGAGGCCAGCAAAAGGGCAAGGGGGATCTGCGCAAATGCGCGAGCAGCTCCTGGAGTAACACGCCGGGAGCCCAGGTGGTCGAGTCCATATTTCAGATGTGACATAGTCCCTCCGGTAAAAGTCGCCCGGCTGTCAGTTCTTATTTTTATTTCCGGGAGAATGGGTCTCCCGTCAGTTATTGGGTAGCGCCCTGCATCCGCGGAGTCAGCGCGCCGTAGTCGTTAATCGTCCGGTATGTAATCTCGCGACCCGCATCGGCGGGTAAGCTGACGCTGGCTTCACCCATCGGCGGAACCAGCGCATTTTTCAGCACCCGGGTACCGGCGTTGAGTTCGGTGACCGTCAGGTAGTAGGGAGTGGGGTTGATCAGCGTAAGCGTGCCTGCGCCGCGGCGGAACTTCAGCTTTTCGGCAGCCTGATCCGGCGGCAGCGCCAGCTTTGCCGGGCGGTAATAGAGCTTGATGCGGCTGATGATCGCCAGCTGTAGCGTGTTTTCGCTGAGCTTTGATTTATCCATCGACGGGATCGCTTTGACGTTCATCCAGAACAGCGTTTCCCGATCCTGCGGCAGCTGGTTGCTGGTGGCATCAATGATGCGCAGGGTATTCTCTTTTTTTCCCTGCATGGCGAACAGCGGCGGGGTGATGACAAAGCGGCCGTCCTTCGCGCCGTCGGCATTCTCCACCCATGACTGAATCAAATAAGTGCTCTTTTCGTCGTTGTTGGTGACCGCCAACTGAACCTGCTTTTGCCCGGCAGGATAGATGACGCGGGTCGCTCCCAGCGCCACGCCGGCCTGGGCCTGAGCGCTAAAACCGTTGGTGGCGAGCAGTAATAGAGCCGCCAGTAAACCGCGCATCCCGCGCCGGGTAGCCAGTGTGTATTTCATGCTTATCTCTTTCTTTTTCAAAATTATTTCCTGTTACCGGCGCTGTTTACTGGTAGGTCAGGGAGAACCATGCCTGAGCGTTGGCCGCTCCCCCGGTCACCTGATTCCCGGTGGCTCGATATTTAGCGACAAAATGCAGGGTGGTCGGGCCGGTGTGCAGCGGCGACCAGCTTCCTGGCGGCGCATTGAGCGGGATCTGGCTGCCGGTTTTATCAAACAGAGCAACGCCCACGCCGGTCGCGATCCCCGGTCCTTCGCCCACCGAGAGCACGTCCGGGTTTTTACCATCGGCAACGCCGTAAAACGCCACGCCAACGCGCTGGCTGACGGCGGTGCTGCACTCCTGCAGGTGGATATCGAAGGGGACGGGGTTAGTGTCTTCCCCGGCCGAATGAAACCGATTGCTGCTGATTTGTCCCATATTGACCGTCATCTGGCGGTCGCCCGCTTCAACGCGGCACGACTCGGCAATAACTATCCCCTGAAAGCGCATGTTTCCGCCGGGCAGCATAACGTTCCACTGGTTACCGGCCAGCGCCAGCGGCGGGAGCAGGAATATCAACAGACCTGACTTCATCCTTTGCATCGTTATTACCCTCAGTCTTTTTCGGATAACGGGCCTTCCTGGCCCGACGTGCCTCCCTGCCTGATGAAGAAATTACTCGTACTGCACTTTAAAGGTGGCGTCCGCGTTAGCGGTACCGGCAGTCGCGACGCCTGTTGCAAAGTAGCGTGCCTGGAATGGGATGACGTTGGTACCATTGCTAAGCGTGGTTTGTGCGCCGAAAGACGCGCCATCCAGCGCCAGCGGGGTGCCGGTACGGTCAAGGATCTGTACGCCGACGTTAGTCGCGCCGCCTGCGGCAGAACCCTGCAGGGCCAGTACCGTTGGGTTTGTACTGTTAATCGCCGTGCCAGCAAAAGCGATCGCGGCCTTCTCGGAAACGGTGATATCGCAATCATTCAGTTGGATGTTGAAGCCAACAGGAGAGCTGGTGCTACCCGCGGTGGCAAGTTTCGCTGAGCGCACCTGGCCTAACTGCACGGTTTGATCGAGAGAACCGGCATCAACTGCGCAGGCCGCATTAACCACTTCCCCTTTAAAATGCACCGTACCGCCGTTCACCGTAACGGTATCGGCCAGAGCCGCAGCAGAACTCAGGGACAATGCTGAAATAACGATAAGTGCTAATTTGTTCATGGTAAAACTCCTGTTTATGAATAATCCTGAAGCTATGCTTCACTTGAAAAGACATTTATTGTTGAAAAATAATTTTTGAAACGTAATCCTGTTTTTACAGCCTAATTTATTCATCAGGTTGCGGCGATGCGTATAAATAGTCTTAAGTTTCACGCCAAACTCTTCTGCGATCTCCTGGTTGCTTTCCCCTCTGCTTAACATGCTTAACATCTGCTTTTCACGCAGACTTAGCCGGAATTTAGTATGGTAATTTCCTGAGGTCTCTTTCTTTAAAAAGAAATTCAGGATACTTCGGGTATTACTTTTCTTATCAAGTACGGTTATTTTTTCAAATAGTTCGGACTTATAAAAAGCCAGGTCGCTGGATGCAAAGGCGACAATGTTCTTATTCGAGAAGTAAATCCACTCCGAACCCGTAAGATCGTTAGAGTCGAGATCTATAATCAAAAAGAAATTGTCAATAAATTCTTCTCCAAGCAGTTCAATCAGGCCCAGAGTAAAATATTTATCCTTAGATAAAATATTAGTTGATAGAGTCATATCTGAACGCGATCTCATCCTTGGGTTGACCTTTAACTCAACGTTAATAAAACCATTCAGCGAATTAAGAGTAATCTAACATTGCCCACCTCAATGAGGCATGCGGTCGATGCTCTAAAAGAGATAACGGCTGTAGATATAGGTTTATTGTGTTTTATTATTCGAGTTTTTGCTGTTTGTTTGGTGTTTAATTTTATGTGTTGCATACAAAATAGATTTTTATAAATTAAAAATGATAGGGTGTACTTATCGTTAAACCCTGAACAATAGTCACACTCTTTGTATTGGAATTTTCTTAGGGAATATTCCTTGAGTAAACGCGATGATTTTTATCTTTAGCGTATCCGGTTTTTTTTAATTACTGAAAATATCCCGACAAGAGACTCGGGAAGTGACCTCTCCCGCTAAATTCAGAACGTTAATCATGAGGGTGATAATATCATCGTAGATAATTTCATACGTCATGAAATTAATTACGCGACGTTATCATTCCATTAGCCTTTAAATTTCTCTTTTCTACACCTCCGGAGCATTTTCAGCTCAGATTTCACGAAACCCCACTCACTCGATACGGTTATTTCTGCGTTCAGTTAATACTGATAAGCCCGGCGCGCCGCTGGTTTCGATGAGAGCTATAGTACCATTGTGATTTATTTTAGTTATATGTATTCTGTTTTATCGATTTTTAGGAACTATAATTTGGTTTATAAGTAAAATACCGTTATATACAGCACAAAATGCTATATATGCAGATGTTTTGCGGACGGTGTGCGGCTGAGGATAATTTGTAAGGCTAGTTTATGATGTACAAAATTCAAGGGACGATCTATTTCAGAAGTGATGACGGCCTGATGTGGCTGGATGAGGATGCATCCGTCACGCTAACAGCAACCACCGGTCGCCTGCTTAAGTTCCTTTTAGACCACAGAGAGCATGTGATTTACAGGAATGAGATACTTGAAAAAGTCTGGGACGCACATGGGCTGCGGACGTCCAGTCATAGCCTCAATAAGTATATTTCAGATCTGAGAGCCGTTTTCAGAAACCTGGGCTGCACCGAGGAGATTATCGTTACCGTTCCGCGGGTGGGTTTTATGATATCTGCAGCCATTGTTATTGAAAGAATGGATTATCCTGCTCTCGCGGTAAATGACGAAAGCGAAGGTGAAGGGGCGGTTGTCGGTCGGGGCATCGGTTCAAATGAGGAGAGCGAGACATATTCTGCCGGGGGGGTTAAAAAGGCCCGCTATGCACTACTTGCGCTATGCGCGTTAGTCATGCTTTTTCTGAGCATTCAAGGCGAACTGTATCGCCCACTCTTTGCCGCAGACGAGGATGAAATCTATTTTCTGGGGAGCGTCGATTCATGCCCGGTCAGAACTTTTAACGTAATACCTCAAGAGCAGAAGCCAAAGATGATGGCCCTGGCTCAGAAGCTTATTAAGAAACAAGGAATGCTGTGCTCAGGCAATAGTGTTTTTTACTTTAATGTATCAGAGTCTGTATTAAAAGCCTCTGAAGCAAGAGTATTTTTAGCCCACTGCATTAACTCAAAAGTTAAGAAAGGTGATTGGTATTCATGTGAAAACTATTACAGGCCAGATTATGAAATACCAGGATAAAATCAGGACCAAAAGCATTTACATTCTATTTCTGGTGTTGGTGATAGGGTTGATTTTTCTCTGGCTGGTAGGGCATCTTTATCGCAAAGACGACTTTGATTGCTCAGCCAACCTGAGAATTGAATCGACTTCATTTGCCTTTGATGCAAAATTTAAAACCTTCTTGCTTATGCGGGAAAATAATACCGGCTATTTTGATGTATCCGGGAAGGTGCTAGTCGATGACGTGAAGTACAACGTTGAAAGGGCGTACCATTTCAACTATGAAAAGAAAGCGAATAATATTTATCACCTAACCAATACCACAGTCTCTAAGAGAAAGGCCGACACCATGATCGAGGGTATGATGCAGAAAGTCTTTTTTAGTCCCGATCCGGATTCAGGACGCTATATCAAGATACAAAAGATGAAAAACGCCTGGATCGTTCAAAGTCTGTATTCCCCTTCGTTTATCTGTGTAACCAATTGAAGATAAAGGTTTTTAGATCATGGTGTTGTTGCCAGGGGAGTGACGCTCTCCTCGTATGCGATCCGCGCTAAGGCGCTTTCATATTAAAGAAGGCCGTTTCTCTGTCAGATATCTCAGAAAGCAAAAAGCCTGCTTCAAAAGCAGGCTTCTTAAATCTGGCTCCTCTGACTGGACTCGAACCAGTGACATACGGATTAACAGTCCGCCGTTCTACCGACTGAACTACAGAGGAATCGTGTGAACGGGGCGCATATTAACGATGCCCTTCCGCCTTGTCAAAGGGTGAATCGGCTAAGGTCGTTTGTTTGCTGACAATTTCAACAGAGTGCCCGTTTTTTCTGCGTCATGCCGCGTCATGCACCGTTGCAGTGCATTTATACCCCTAATGGGGCATACCGCAATCCGCTGACCGGACAAAAAAACGCGCTCTGCTATCACTATCCCTTATTACGCGGCTTACAGCGGCGTTTAGCTCTCCGGCCAAAAGCTGGCAAGCAAATTGCAAAACCTTCTGCATCTAAACGGCCAGTGTTGGTACTGGTGTTCCTTACAGGAGGCAAAATGAACTTAAGACGACTGAAGTATTTCGTAAAAATCGTCGATATCGGCAGTCTGACCCAGGCCGCTGAAGTCTTGCACATCGCACAACCAGCGCTGAGCCAGCAGGTTGCGACCCTGGAAGGCGAGCTGGACCAGCAGTTGTTGATTCGCACCAAACGCGGCGTCACGCCGACCGAAGCGGGCAAGATCTTGTATACCCACGCCCGTACTATTCTGCGCCAGTGCGAGCAGGCGCAGCTGGCGGTAAATAATGTCGGTCAAACGCTAAGCGGCCAGGTATCGATTGGCCTGGCCCCGGGCACGGCGGCTTCGGCCATCACTATGCCGCTGCTGCAAACGGTGCGTAACGAGCTGCCGGAAGTGATGGTCTATCTCCAGGAAAGTAGCGGAACCCTCCTCAACGATAAGCTTATCGACGGTCAGCTGGATATGGCCGTACTTTATGAACGTTCCCCGGTTGCCGGGATCATCAGCCAGCCGCTGCTAAAAGAAGATCTCTACCTGGTCGGTACCCGGGATTGTCCCGGGCAAAGCGTGGATCTGACGGCGGTCGCGGAGATGAATCTGTTCTTGCCGCGCGATTACAGCGCCGTTCGCGCAAGAGTGACCGAAGCCTTCACCCTGCGTCGCTTATCGGCCAAAATTATCGGTGAAATTGAATCCATTACCACCCTGACGGCAGCCATTGCCAGCGGCATGGGCGTCACCGTTCTGCCGGAGTCCGCCGCCCGTTCGTTGTGCAGCGCGGCCAACGGCTGGATGGCGCGCATCAGCACGCCGTCAATGAGCCTGTCGCTGTCGCTCAATATGTCGGCTCGCGGCAGTCTGTCGCCGCAGGCGCAGGCGGTGAAGGAGATCCTGATGTCGCTGGTGAGTCGCCCGTCGCTGGAGAATCGTGAATTACAGTTAGTCAGTTGAGCTATATTCCTGAATGGAATAAGTTGCTGGTTTTTATTATTTGTTAGCAAGGACAACAGACTTTAACAATAGAGCATATGTTATGTCTGATAGCCCGGAGGAAAGGGTGAACTTCCAGCAGCTCAAAATTATTCGTGAAGCGGCCCGTCAGGATTACAACCTGACGGAAGTCGCCAATATGCTCTATACATCGCAGTCGGGCGTTAGCCGCCATATTCGTGAACTGGAAGAAGAGCTGGGGATCGAGATTTTTATCCGCCGCGGCAAACGTCTGCTGGGGATGACCGAGCCTGGTAAAGCGTTGCTGTCGATTGCCGAGCGTATCCTCAATGAAGCCAGCAACGTTCGTCGCCTGGCGGACCTGTTTACCAACGATGCCTCCGGCGTCTTAACCATCGCCACTACGCATACCCAGGCGCGCTATAGCCTGCCGCCGGTGATTAAAGCCTTCCGTGAACTCTTTTCTGATGTCCGTCTTGAACTGGTTCAGGGAACGCCGCAGGAAATTGAAACGCTGCTGCACAACGGCGGCGCGGATATTGGTATCGCCAGCGAGCGTCTGAGCAACGATCCGACACTGGTGGCTTTTCCCTGGTTCCGCTGGCACCACAGTCTGCTGGTTCCCAAAGATCATCCGCTGACCCAGGTGACGCCGTTGACCCTCGAGGCGATTGCCCGTTGGCCGCTCATCACCTATCGCCAGGGCATAACTGGCCGTTCACGCATCGATGAAGCCTTTAACCGCAAAGGGTTGATGCCGGATATCGTATTGAGCGCACAGGACTCAGACGTCATCAAAACCTACGTTGAGCTGGGGCTGGGCGTGGGGCTGGTGGCGGAACAGTCGGGAGATGAGCGGGAGTCTGATACCTTTACGCGTCTTGATACCCGCCATCTGTTCGATGCCAATACCGTCTGGCTGGGCCTGAAGCGCGGACAGCTGCAGCGAAATTACGTCTGGCGTTTTATTGAACTCTGTAATGCAGGCCTGTCGCTGGAGGAGATTAAACGCCAGGCGATGGAGCCGGAAGAGGCGGCGATCGATTATCAAATTTAGCAGGATGATAAATCAGATATGACATAGCAAACGAAGCTATAATTCATTCACGATAATCGCCACAGAGGAAGGGAAATTGTGCGGCGCGTGAAACTGCTTTGTTCTTTTATTATGCTTCTCACCAGCCAGAGCGCTCTGGCGGTGAGCTACCCGCTGCCGCCGGAAGGAAGCCGTCTGGTAGGCAGCCCGTTGACCATCACGATTCCGCAGAACAATACCCAGCCGCTTGAGGCCTTTGCCGCTCAGTACGGCCAGGGCCTGAGCAATATGCTGGAGGCCAACCCGGGCGTCGATGTGTTCCTGCCGAAATCGGGCACCACGCTGGTGGTGCCGCAGCAGCTTATCCTGCCCGCCACGGTTCGTAACGGCATTGTGATCAACGTTGCTGAAATGCGCCTTTACTACTATCCGCCTGAAGGCACAACGGTCGAGGTTCTGCCGATTGGTATTGGCCAGGCAGGGCGCGAAACCCCGCGTAACTGGGTGACCGCCGTTGAGCGTAAGCAGGAGGCGCCAACCTGGACGCCAACCGCCAATACTCGCCGGGAATATGCCAGCCGGGGCGAAAGTCTGCCGGCATTTGTGCCGGCCGGGCCGGATAACCCGATGGGACTGTACGCCATTTATATCGGCAGGCTGTACGCCATTCATGGCACCAACGCCAATTTCGGCATTGGCCTGCGGGTGAGCCAGGGCTGCATTCGCTTGCGCAATGACGACATCAAGTACCTGTTTGATACCGTTCCGGTGGGCACGCGGGTGCAGATTATCGATCAGCCGGTGAAATATACCGCCGAGCCGGACGGTAGCCGCTGGGTTGAAGTTCATGAGCCGCTGTCGCGAAACCGCGCGGAGTATGAATCGGACCGCAAGGTACCGCTTCCCGTCACGCCGGCGATGCAGGCTTTTGTGAAGGGCGAGGGCGTTGATGTGAATCGCGCCGGGCAAGCGCTTGAACGCCGCTCCGGTATGCCGGTGGAGATTGGCCGTTCAGCGTTGTAAGCCGGCAGCGGCTGGTCGCCTTTTCCTGCAAACTCGCAGCAACAGAACGCGCCCGTGGTTTTCGGGCGCCATCGGTTGTCGTGAATAGCGCTCTTTATTATTCCGCTTTAACTCATCTCAGCGATAGGGATGTTTTTTAAACGCAGCATGATTTTCAAATAATTCGGCAAGCGACTGAATGTGACGAAACTCTTGCGCATCAACAATATCGGGGATCCTGGCCTGAATAAAGGTCCAGATAACCGTACTCGTCACGGCAACCTGATCGGGGTCCGTGGCAATCGGACGATCTTCCAGTAGCGTATTCCATTCCCTGCAGGCTGCTAGCAGTTGACGGGTAATGCGCTCTATCCACGGGTGATGCTGTTTTTCCGTCGGGCGAAGATGATGTTCATACACATTTTGCACCGCCTTCTCACCCGCGGCGAGCATAAAGCCCAGTACCTGCAGGTCTCTTGCCAGCGCATCCGCAGCGATCGGCAGGAGTTTTCGCTCCCCGGCTGCCTGTGCTTCGAAATAGTCCAGTATCAGCGATGAATCCATCAGACGTATTCCGTTATCCAGTACCAACGTCGGCGCTTTGACCACAGGGTTGATCTGCGAAAACGCGTCAAAGCTGCTGAATACCGACAGCGGATGGCTTTCAAACTCGACGCCGTAAAGTTCAAGAGAAATCGCCACGCGCCTTACATAAGGAGAGTCCATCATACCAATAAGCTTATTCATGATTCCTGTTTTCCTGTGCTGGTGAAATATGCTGGGGGTTAACGCTTCATTACTGACGATGAAAAGACAGTACAGTAAATTCATTCAGGCGAATATCTTCAGTATCTTACGGGTTAGGTTAGTATTACTGACAGGTTATGGGTCACCTTTTAAGCGTCACGGTGAGGGAGTAGTAACATGGCGGATTTTCCCCCGATTGCGAGTTTACGTAGTTTTGAAGCCGTGGCTCGTCTTGGCAGCGTTACGCTGGCGGCGAAAGAACTACACGTTACGCACTCAGCTATCAGTCAGCAGATTAAAGTGCTGGAGGAGAGGGTCGGCTTAAAGCTGTTTATTCGTCACGGTCGCGGCCTGCAGATTAATGAAGAGGGACGACTCTACGCCTTGCAGGTACGCGAGGCCCTGAACCATATCGCGGACGCCACCCGACTGGTGCAGGTAAAGCCCCGCAGACAGGAGCTGACGATAGCGGTGGTACCCTCTTTTGGAGGCCACTGGCTTTTGCCTCGTCTTGAGCGGTTTCGGGCGAAATACCCTCAAATCACGCTGCGAATACAGGCAAACCTGGCAGTCACTCATCTCCAGCAGGAAGGGACAGATTTGGCCATCCGCATGGGAAAAGGGGACTGGGAAGGCACGGAGAGTCATTATCTTTTCTCCGATGAGCTTATCGTTGTGGCTGCTCCATCTTATAACGGCGGTGAGCTACCCCGTACGCCGTCAGAGATAGCGCAGAGCAAGATTATCTTTTCCATGGAATCGTGGAAAACCTGGTGTATCAAGGCAGGGCTTGAAAGAGAGATTGTGCCCGGCGGGCTATGCATAAACGACTCAAATCTGGTGCTGGAGGCCGTCCGGCTCGGTAAAGGTGTCGCGCTGGAACGCCGATCTTTAGTCCAGGATGCTATTGCCCGGGGAGAGCTGGAACAGCTTACCCCTTTCGCCGCGCCTTATCCGTGGCCTTACTGGCTGGTCTCATCGCAAGTTGCAGAAAAGAAAAACGAAGCTGTGCTTTTTAAGGACTGGCTTAGTGAGGAGGTTGTTGCCTGGCGTCAGCAAACGGCAACGGTAGAAGAGAGATAAGAGACGTTTTTTGGTAAACAGTGAAGGTGAGTGTTTTTCTGACGGCTCCCGCAACATTATTCCGCGTAAGTGAGCTTTCACCTTCAGCTGCGCACAGCGCTACCCTTCCGGATGTATGACACTCCAGACCTCGATCATTATGAACTATGTCGTGGTTATCTGTTCCTCTCTCAAGAGCACTCCTGATAACGATAAAAGTTATTGATATCGCGACTTTCAATAATTTACATCTGAATGAGTGTAATATGCATTATATGTCTTTTTGGTAATTAAATTTGAAAACAGACAAGGATTATTTGTTTATCTTATTGTTTTTTATAGATTTAAATTTATAAGTCATAAGTTTTGATTTCTTTTTTGCAATTACTTTTGCTGGTGGTATAGTTATTACAGACCACAGATGGTAAAAGGATTACGCTCATCATGCGACCGAAAGAAGTTCAGGCATCGGCAGTCAGTACGATGTTCAGAGATGAAAGTAGAGGTTTGCTTTCCAGTAAAGTCGTTATTGTTCTCGGTTTACTTAGCGCCGTTGCTGCATTATCCACTGATATGTACTTGCCTTTATTTCCAGCTATCGCCAGCGATCTGCATACGACGCCTGACAAAGTTCAGCTTAGCATCACCGCTTTTATGGTAGGCTTAGGTATTGGGCAGCTGTTTATTGGACCATTATCCGATCATTACGGCAGACGTAAATTATTGCTGGGCGGGATGGCCCTATTAACCATCGCTTCATTAGCTGGCGCTATATCTACGAACATTCAGCTGCTCATTGTTACACGGTTCTTTCAGGGACTGGGAGGAGCGGCTGGTATCGTTCTTTCCCGAGCAATTATTTCTGATCTGTGCCCGGGGACTAAAGCCGCTCGATATTTTAATCTGGTGCTAGCGATACAGGGGATCGCCCCTGTTATTGCACCATTACTTGGAGGAGTGGCTGCATGGTTTATCTGGCCGGTAGTTTTTGTTTTTATGGCTACAATATCATTAGTTTCCACTCTGCTCAGTAGTCATTTTATTAGCGAAACCTTACCCCGTCATCAGCGATTACCTTTCAATCTGAATGAGTTTATCAGTCAGTTTATCGAGTTGCTAAGCAATAAGAAATATATTGGTTATACTCTAATTTTTTCAATCCAGTTTGGGGCGCTATTTGCTTATATATCAGCATCACCATTTATCTATCAATCGACGTTCGATTTATCCTCAGGAAAGTTCGCTGTAATATTCTCTATCAACGCCGGAGCAATGATGTTTGGTAGTATAGTCAGCGCTCGCTATGTTATGAAATTTGGTGAAGATAACCTCATAACCATGGGGGTGATAAGCACGCTGGTGATATCTATATTGCTTTGTATCGTTGACAATATTTCTCATTTCCAGTTTGAGATCGCGGCGGTACTACTGTTAATGATGATGTTTACTATGGCTTTGACATTTGGCAATGCCGCGAGTATGGCCATGGCGGCATCCTCTCACTTAAAGGGAACGGGTTCTGCTATTTTAGGGGCTTTTCAGTTTGGTATCGCTGCGATAACCCCGTCACTGCTTGGATTTGGAGACCCGTTGTCATTACTGCCTATGTCGCTGATTATCGCGGGATGTTGTTTAATTGCCATCATGGCATTGTTATTGACAGGTAAAAAAGGATAGTGTGATGAAAACCCATGACGCTATAAAAATCATTGGTGCAAGGCAAAATAATTTGCAAGATATTGATGTAGAGGTCCCTAAAAATAAAATAACAGTTTTTACCGGTGTTTCCGGATCGGGTAAAAGCTCTTTAGTATTCGGAACTATAGCGGCGGAATCTCAGCGACAGTTAAATGACACGTTTCCACCTTTTATTCGCCATCGCTTACCACATTATGGTAATCCTGAAGTCGATGAAATTGAAAACCTGTCGGTGGCCATTATTATTGACCAAAAACGTATTGGTGGCAACGCACGTTCGACGGTGGGCACCGCATCAGATATTTATACCCTACTACGGCTACTCTTTTCTCGTGTCGGCGAACCTTTCGTAGGTTATTCGAATGTTTTTTCATTCAATCATCCTGCGGGGATGTGTGCGACATGCGACGGGTTGGGCATTGCCAGTACTATTGATATCAACCATCTGATTGATTCAAATCTGTCGTTAAATGAAGGAGCTATTCGTTATCCTTCTTTTGCGCCAGGCTCATGGCGCTGGAAACGTTATGTTTATTCAGGACTTTTTGATGCCGATAAAAAAATCGCGGATTATTCAAAAGAGGAGCGAGAATTATTACTTTATGCGGATAATCTCACTCCTGAAGCGCCGTTAGCCGGTTGGCCTAAGAGTGCAAAGTTTGAAGGCGTCATTACGCGCTTTACGCGAAGTTATTTAAAACAAGAAACTAAAGATACTAAAACTGAGGAATTTCAGCGAGTCGTTAGTTTGCAGGTTTGCCCTTCTTGTCAGGGTATGAGGCTTAACGAGGAAATACTTTCCTGCCGGATTAGAGGGAAAAATATTGGCGAATGCGCAACGCTGCCTGTCACAGAGTTAAAGCTGTTTGTAGAAAAGCTCGATTACCCTGAAGTCAGGCCGCTGATCGAAGCATTGCTGGAAAGGTTGGATGCCATGTGTGCAGTAGGCTTGGGATATCTGGATTTGAACCGTACGACCCCTAGCTTATCGGGCGGTGAGTCCCAGCGGTTGAAAATGGTCCGACATCTGGGAAGTAGTCTGACCGGGATCGTTTATATAATTGATGAGCCCAGTACCGGCCTGCATCCAGCAGATATAGTGAAATTGAATGTTTTAATTGGAAAACTACGCGACAAAGGCAATACCATTCTGATGGTGGAGCACGACCCGGACATGATAGCGATAGCCGAGCATGTTATTGATTTAGGGCCAGGAGCGGGTAAGCAAGGCGGGAATATTGTCTTTGAGGGCGACCTGTCGGCACTTAAGCAATCCCAAACCTTGACGGGTCGATATTTCTCTTCACGGGCAGAGATAAATAAGAAACCGAGATGTGCCAAAGGTTATATTTCGGTAAGAAACGCCACATTGCATAATCTGCATAAATTATCGGTAGACGTGCCTTTAAGCGTTATGGTCGCTGTGACGGGAGTTGCCGGATCGGGCAAAAGTTCATTCGTTATGGGGGCCCTGGCGCCACAATGTCCGGAGGCGATCGTTATCGATCAAAAACCGATACATACCTCAATTCGATCGCATATTGCTTCCTGGTGCGGTGCATTTGATACGATCCGTTCGCTGTTTGCCGAAAAAAACCATGTGTCAGCGTCGTGGTTTAGCGCTAATGCCAAAGGGGCCTGTCCGGAATGTAATGGGCTAGGGGTAATACAAACCGATCTGGCATTTATGGATACGGTTACGTTGCCATGTGAGGCCTGCCAGGGGCAGCGCTATAACCCACAAGCGCTGAAATATCGTTATCAGGGAAAAAATATTGCTGAGGTATTATCCCTGTCGATTAATGATGCCGGCGAATTTTTCCTGAATGAGCCACAGCTCAGGCCAATTTTTCGTAGCCTGGTCGAAGTCGGGTTGGGATATTTACGCTTGGGTGAAGCGTTAAATCATCTTTCAGGTGGTGAATGCCAGCGGCTGAAGTTAGCGTCACAATTAAATCATGATAGTGACATGTATATTTTCGATGAGCCAACCACAGGTCTTCATCCCAGTGATGTAGCCTCGCTGTTGAAACTATTTAACCGACTGGTAGTGCGCGGAAACACCGTCATTATTATTGAACATAATATAGAGGTGATCGCTCAGGCTGACTGGATTATTGATATTGGACCTTATGCCGGGCAAGCAGGGGGGAAATTATTGTTTAGCGGTACACCCGAATCGATGCTGGCCTGTCGCCATTCATTAACCGCAGAGTGGTTGCGCAAACATTGCCGGATGGAGTGAGAAATGGTGGTCGGGACAGCCAGTAGAGACTGGCAATAATGTGATGCATGCCCATTATTATACTGATGTATTGTCCCGTTAATCTTATTCGTCTAAAGGCCAGTGGTAATCGCGATCCAGCCAGCCATCCAGGTCATAATCCATCATACATTGTTCGGCGAAACCTTTATATTCTTGTACCTGCCCCGACATCTGTGCGGCGAGCAACAGCTCGATACGAACATTTTCATGACTACCGGTATAATTTCGTTCATAGAGTTCGTGTCTGCTGGCGAATTCTGTTCCTACGGAGTCCCAGATTAGCTTCATAAGCTTGACGCGTTCAACGGCATCCATACCGTTGGAGCCCCGCATATATTTTTTCAGATAAGGTTCCAGTTCCGGCGCAGCGAAATCTTTGGCATGCGAATTGATATAAATAAGCGCGCTGCCAAGATCTTGTTCAATAATTTCTTTGATTCGTGGATAGCCGAGACTCATAAACCAACGGTAGGCTAAACCATAATCCAGGTTAGGCAGGAGGGCGCCGTTGTGCCAGGGGTTCGGCGATTTAGCCATAGCATCACTTATGGCCCAGAAGAGGTTGCGCCAGGCCAGCATTTCCCCGACGCGCGTCTGTATGCCGCGGAAATCGGCTACGCCGGTGGCTTCCACGCCTTTAATGAATAAACCACAAATAAAATCGATTTTTACCGCCAGACGCGTTACTCCGTGGAACGTTGAGCGGTGCAGGAAGCCAGAACTGGGTAAAAACGTGGCCGCTTTAGCGGTATCGCCGTAAATAAAAATGTTTTCCCAGGGAATCTTCACCTTATCCAGAATGAAGATCATGTCATTCTCGTCATAGCGTGAGGATAGTGGATAGTCAAAAGGACTGCCGACCTTTTCGGCGGCTAAGGAGTAAGAGGGGCGGCAAACCAGCTTCAGTCCTGGGGCATTCATGGGTAATGTGCATACCAGGGCAAATTCTCTTTTTTTGACAGGTAAACCGTAATGCGCGATGAAATTGTAATGCGTCAAAGCTGAGCCGGTAGCAACCACCTTGGCACCGCTAACAATTACGCCATCATCACACTCTTTTTCGACGTGAATGCAGATATCTTCAATCTGGTCGGGCGGGAGATTGCGGTCGATAGGGGGGTTAATGATGGCATGATTCCAGTAAAGTAGCTCCTCTTGCGAACGTTTGTACCAGTGTCTGGCGTTATCCGTATATTCGCCGTAGGCCTCGGGATTGGCGCCCAGAGTCGTAAGAAACGACGCTTTGAAATCAGGGCTTCTTCCCAACCAGCCATAGCTAAGCCGTGCCCACTGCGCGATTGCGTCGCGATCGCGTATCAGATCGTCAACAGAATGAGGAACGCGGAAGAACGGATGGGTGACACCACCGCTGCCGGTATCACAAGGCGTGGTTAAAATAGCCTGATACTTTTCGTCATGGAGCGCGTCGTATAATTTAGCTATGGACAGCGCTGAATTGCGAAACGCTGGATGTGTAATAACATTGTCCACCTTTTCACCATAAGCCCATATTTCTCGCCCATCATTTAGACCCGCTAAAAAGTCATTACCGGTAGGTAATGATACTGATTTATTTTCCATGTCAGCTCTCTCCGAATGTCGGTTTTCAACACTTCCTTTTAAACGGCATCTTGTTGGCTAAGAGTTGCCGTTGTTGTTAAGGCGTTCTGTATCAGCCATTGATAAATAGAAAATGCGTCTTGCGTCAGGAATGATTCGTTATGAAATTGTATGGAGGCAACGTTGCCTGACGATAATGCGACTATTTCACCGGAAGGAAGTCGCTCCAGCTGGACTGTTTTGTCATGCTCCGGGCTGTACCAGCATGGCCGCTGATGTAGTGCGGAGAAACTGTTATAGAAACCAACGGTATGAGGTTTTCCCTGAATGAATATCTGATGTTGGCTACCCTGACGGTTATTGACCAGCCGCTCGATCGGAATGCCTAATTCGGCGCAAATTAACTGATGTCCCAGACAAGTCCCGATTAGCGGACGCTGCTCCCGGAGCCGTTGCGCAATAATTTTTCGGCCCACGCGTATTTTTTCGAGTTGTATATTGGTTGGATCGCCAGGCCCGGGACCAATGAATACGATGTCGCGATCGATGAGTTGCGTTAGCTTGCTCGGACAGTCATACCAGGGAATGAGTGTGACGGCGCAACCCGCGCTGCGTAACTGATAGGCAATCATGGCGGTGAAGTTGTCCTCCATGTCGATCAGTGTGATGGCATGATGAGAGAGTAGAGTGCGCGGGCCCAATTGCGAGTTATCCAGCCAAAAGGAGGAGGTGCGTGCATTCCGTTGTGCCAGTATCTGGTCAGCCCGATGGCAAAGTTCTGCAGACAATCCTGTCCGGTTTGGCGTCCCGGCGCTTGGTTCAGAGAAGAACGAATGCATTAGCCCTTGTAATTTGGCGCGTGTTTCACCGGCTTCACTTTGCGCGATGGAACTTCTGACGATGGTTGAACCCGCCGTAAGCCGAAAATGTCCCTGAGCGGAAATATCGGCCGTGCGGATCATGATGGCCGAGTCCAGATAGCGTTTACCTTCTTGCGCACCCGTTATAGCAACGATGCCGCTGTAATAACCGCGTCCGCGGCGTTCTCGCCGGGCGATAACTTTACAGGCGCTTTCTATTGGGCTGCCGGTCACTGTTGGCGCAAATAGCGATTGCCTGATGATTTCTTTCAGACTGCGATCTGATTTTCCATGGATAAAATATTCGGTATGCGCGATGTGCGACATAGCCTTGAGCTTCGGCCCGGATACCTGAATATCACGTTGACAGATGCTACTCATCATTTTGAGTTCTTCATCTACCACCATAAATAGTTCGTCGCGCTCTTTTTTATCCTGCAGAAAATCATCCAGCACGTGCGCCATATTCCCCGTATCGGGGTATTTTAATGTGCCGCTGATAGGATTCATCGCCACGTTCTGCTCATCAACCCGGATATGCTGTTCAGGCGTACTACCCATAAAATAGCGGCTGCCGGTAAAGATCATCCATGTCCAGTATGAACCGCATTCCGATTGCAGCAGCCGTTTGTACAGCGTCAGCGCGTGGCGGATACTAAAGTCGGTTATATCGCCCTCCAGGCTGCGTGAAATCACAAAGTTGCTGCCTTCTCCGGAGCTGATTTCCTGATCAATCACGGTATCAACAATGTCGCCATACGTTTGGTCATCAAGATCGAAGTGCAGGTTTCGTGGCTTGATATCATGGTCATTAATGGCTGCGATAAATGAATCTATAGGATAATGGTCTTGCCGTTCAATGTGCATTACGATCGTCTGTTCACCATCGTCAATACAGGCATATCCTTTTTCTTTCAGCTGATTAAATGGCAATAATATCAATTTGTTAAATGAGCTTTTGCCTGTCGCGTCCAGAGGAGGATCCAGCGCTAATTCTGAAAGGGACTGGCTTAGCTCAATATCCCCTTCAAGAAACAATACTGCGTTGATAGGTTCGCATTGGGGGCGGTAAATACAGGCAAAGGGTCTATCAAGATTGGCCAGATGAGCCGAAAGCTCGTCGGGATTTGCTGAATCTTTAGATAACATCATCATCTCCTGAAGTGCCGTGAGGATCTTTAATGTTCCAATGCATCGATAGCTTGTCGGGTTGACAGCACAACTGAGCTGGTTTCCGCAGCTAGCTCAAGCGCTAGACGATGCTTTTCTTCGGAGAAATCGGCGAGCGCATCGGCAATAAAAAATGTCTCGATATCATTGGAATAGGCCTCTTGCGCTGTGCACAAACAACCGATATGGGCGTAAACGCCGCAGACGATCAGCTGATCGCATTTGAGTTCGTGCAAAGTACTCAGAAGAGGAGAGTTAAAGAAGGCGCTGTAACGCCACTTCGTTAATACCCACTCATTTTCCAGAGGCGTCAACGGAGGAACAATCTGTTTATGTTCCTGGCTGCCGTTCATGCCTGAACCCCATAGACTGTGCAGCAAGCCGCGCTGTTGTGGCGTCATGTCGCCGGGTTGGGCAGTATAAAATACTGGAATATGCAGACGTCGGGCGACGCTAAGCAAGCGGTAGATGTTGTCGATGACCTGCGCTATCGGCGAGGCGTCAGCAGTGTAAAAATCGAGAAAATAACGCTGCATATCATGTATGAGTAGCGCCGCTCTTGAACTGTTGGGTCGCCAGTCTGCAATTGATTTGGGTAATTGACGTTCTGTCGGCAATGGATAGGGCCGTATCTTTTCCATGTTATTCTCCTTGTACGCTTAGCAGCTGCCGAGTGCGGCACCACCGTCGACCAATAACGTTGATAGCGTGGTTTGCCCTGATTCTTCGCATAGGTAAAAGCAGACCGCGGCAGCAATTTCTTCCGCCGTAGCGACTTTGTTGAGTGGAATACCAATGCGAAATTGTTGTGGGTTACCGTTGAGCGTGTTTTGCTTGTCACTTTCGCTATGCCACATGCCGCGCAGCATCGGCGTATCGGTTGAGCCGGGAGCGACAACATTACAACGGATACCATACGGAGCGACCTCCAGCCCCAGAGCATAGGTAAATGCCTGGGCAGCGGCTTTTGAAGCGCAGTAGGCGGCCATCGTCGCCCGCGGCACGCGCGCTGCATTTGAGGCGATAGTTACGATGCTGCCTTTACGCTGAGCCATCATCAGATTGGCCGCATGGCGGCTGGTGTTAAATACGCCAGTCGCGTTGACGGCAAATGTTTTCGCCCAATCCTGAGGTTGTGTTTCGGCCACGCTGGCGTGGCACAGTACGCCGGCGCCGTTGACCAGATACCCTACCGGGCCCAGTTGATGACCGACTGCGGTAAAGGCCTCTGCTACGCAGCGGTCGTCGGCAACGTCCACAGTAAAGCCTGCAATGGGCTGCGGATGGTTATCTTGTAGTGTGGCTACAAGGGTTGCCAGCTGAGTGGCGTTATTATCAAGAAGCGCTAGTGACAGCCCTTCTTTCGCCAGCGCGTGGGCAACGGATTCGCCAATGCCACCGCATGCGCCGGTAATAACGGCAATATAATCTTTATCAAAAGTCATGTTGTCCCTCTTTCCAGTGAGTTAATAACATCTGCGTTTGCGCTACGTTCAGGCGTGGGTCGCAGAGAATTTGCTTAAGTTCATGTTCTTCAGGGTGATTATTTTCACTGAAGCATTCGATGACCGGGTTCGGCGTTGCTTCCAGATGGAGTCCAGCGGCGCAGGCGTTATGTGATTTCACCTGCCTCAGGAAACCGGAGATTTCAGCCATCATGTCGCTAAGCTCACGGCGTTTATTGCCCGCCCGCGTTTTCCCGGTATTCCCATGCATTGGATCGCACATCCATAACACCGGCGTTTCGGTTGCTTGTGCGGCCTGAATCAACGCGCCCAACCGATGAATGTGTGTACGGCCAAAACGCGAAATAAAAGTCAGACGCCCAGGAATACGCTGAGGATTGAGCTGTCGGCAAAGTGACGCGATGAACGATGGCGTTACGCTGGCGTCAATCTTGCAGGCAACAGGGTTGGCGATATTCGCCAGCATGGCGATATGTGGGCTGTCAGGCGCAAGAGTACGAATGCCTATCCAGGGCCAATGGGTGCTGGCTAAGTATGATTCTCCGTAGGGATTAGTGCGGATTTGAGTGGTTTCATAGTCCAGCAACAGCGCTTCATGGCTGGTCCAAATGTGATGAATATCGCGGGGATATTCCCGTTCGTAACGTTTAATTTCGGCCAGCGTTTCCGCTGCAGCACGATAGCTCAGCAGCATCCGTTGCGGATCGTTACGCCTGGCTTCTGGTGTCGCTTCGGGCCGGTTGACTGAATCACCGCGCCACACGGGAAGTACCCTGTCGCCATCGACTTCGTTTTGTTGTGAGCGGGGTTTAGCATATTGACCGGCAATTCTACCTACCGTCAATATCGGCAGCCCCGTCAGTGTTGAGAATTCGCGGGACATTTGCTCAAGGAAGATCAATTTTTTCCGTACATGTAACGCGCCAGATTCGCAAATTCTTTCAGCGCAGTCGCCGGCCTGAAATATCATTGTTTTTCCTGCATAAACGGCGGCTAATGCTTTATTGAGTTCACTTATTTCTGCAAAACTTAATAATTCTGGAAGATTGTCTAATTCACTTTTGACCAGGGCAAGCATGTCCTTATCGCTCCAGAACGGCTGTTGCCAGTTGGACTTATTGCCAGGAAATGATGTCATTTCTAATCTCTCACTCGAAATTTAACAGGTTTTTCGTTTGTTTTTTAACAAAAAAGCGATGAGAAAGTGCTATTCCTTGTCTGTTTACTGGACATGAAAGACGATACGGTTTGCACAAATATTGCACGCCAATGAGTGCCTTGTGTCAATCAAAAAAGTTTATATTTGATTTATGTTTTTATATGTTATTGATTTTTATGGTTATTATTTTTGCTTGTTTTTTATTTTTTGCTATATGATTTTTTTTTGGAAATCAAATTGACTGGGGATGAGGTTCGAAGATAGACTATTGAAAGCAACGCTTAGTTATGCTTGTGTTGCTTATATGTTGCTTGTTTTGCGGTGTTTGCTTAGATGCATCTCACGATAAGCTGGCGGCATTTCTTTAGATCTTTAATTTCTTCTTCAAGAGAAGATTTTATGCGTGTGAACGTTCCTAATTCTCCAGGAGAGAGTGATGACGCATTCAGCATATGTCTATCAGTTAAAGGCTGTCCCTGATATATTTGATGAGATTTCGCAACGTTTTCCGGACAGGGTTGCGTTAATTTTCGATCAAAGAAAAATAACCTATCGAGAACTTGCTGAGCAATGTTCAGCGCTGGCTGCAGTGTTGCAAAATAATTGCCTGATAAAAGGCGATATCGTTGCAATAAAAATAGAACGTAGCCCGGAGTTATATATTTTTATGCTGGCGCTCATGAAAATAGGCGCTGTTATGGTTCCCGTGAACTCGAATAGTCCCGAACGCTATATTGGTGAGGTTTTAAGTGCGGCGGGAGCCAGATACCTGATTAGCGATGATGTAACAAGCGTGCCCGGCGGAGCATGGCACGTCTTGTCGAGCAGGACGCTGATACAAAACTGCACGCAACAAAGAAGCGGGAATTACCCGGTATTAAGCGCTGATGATCCGGCGCTCATATTGATGACCTCTGGTTCAACAGGAAAACCGAAAAGCGTACTGATTGCTCATCGCGGGATTGCCAGACTGGGTCTGCCGGTACCGGCGTTGGGGAATAGCGAGCGGGACTGCTATTTGCAAATTGCAGATATTTCTTTCGCTGCCTCAGCTAATGAAATCTGGATGGCTTTATTGACCGGAGCATGTCTCGCGATTGCGCCGCCTGGCTTGCCGGATTTAATGGCCCTGGCACGGCAGATCGAATCGGATAACGTGACGATGCTATTCCTCTCTGGCGGGCTGTTCCGGCTATTTGTCGAGGTTTCGGTCGAAACACTGCATATACCTGATTGTGTGGTGGTGTCGGGAGACTTTGTCAATCCTCGCTTATTTAGCGTGGCGGTGCAGGCCGGTAAAGCCAAAATATTTAATGGATTAGGCTGCACGGAAAATTCAGCGATCTCGTCTCTCTATCATATTCAGTCGGAGGAGCAATTATCCAGTGAATCTCCTGTGCCGGTTGGTACTCCACTCCCTCTGGTTGAGATGGTGGTATTCAATGAACGGTTGCAACCCTGTACCTGCGGTGAATATGGGGAATTATTTATCGCAGGGGCTGGAGTGGCTCTGGGGTATTCCGATCCGCAACTGACGGCGGAAAGGTTTATCACCATACCGTATCAAGGCACTGACGTGCTTTTCTATCGTACCGATGATCGGGCAACTTACGACCAGGAGCGCAATATCGTCCTGGTCGGACGAGGCAACCATATTTGTAAAATACGTGGCTTCCGCATCAATATCGCCGGTATTGAGCACCTGTTGCGCTTACATCACGCTGTAGAAGATGTGCTGATTGTGGTAGAGGAGACGCCGGATGAACCGCGATTACATGCTTGTTATGTCACGCAGGATGACGGGCTATCCGTAGCGGATTTAAAGAATCACCTCGCAATGCATGCTCCTGCCTGGATGATACCTGAAAAATTTAGCCGTCTGGCGGTACTGCCAATGACCGCTAACGGTAAAAAAGATCGTTTACGGTTAAAAAATTCTTTACTGGAGCAGGTGTAAATATGGACAACGTTGAGCAACAGCTACTCTCGATTTGGCAGGCGATTATTCATTCAGAGGCGATTAACCCGCACGAAAATTTACTAGACCAGGGTGGTAACTCATTACATTTCATAAAGTTGGCGTCAATGGTAAGCAAGACATTTAATTTGGCTGTCTCGCCGGCGGACATTTTCACTGCCGGAACTATTGCTGCGCTGGCTCAGACCATTCGGCAACGGCAAAAGCTCTAATACCTGGGGTTGGGACTACCAGCAAACAGGAAGGATTTTACAGGGAATTTTAAGAGGGGGATAAAATGCCATCATTCAATAGCGGCGAGTCAAAAAAGGGCTGTTTGAACAAGGAGTGTGGAGAAAGTGCGGTAACGTATCTGCCAGCTACGCCCGGGCAGCAGGCAATGTGGTGGCTGGATAATACGCTGGAGCAGCCCCAATGCTATAACGTGCCGGTGCTGCTGACCGTTAATGCGACACTGGACGCTGATATTATGCAGCGCGCTGTGGCTGAGCTGACCTTGCGCCATGAAATATTCAGAACGCGTTTTGTTTATCTTGACGGTAAATTACAACAGCGTATCGGCGCTGATGGCTATCTCTCTTTTTCCCATCGACAACCAGAGCAGACGGAAACCCCTGAATCCGTCACGGCACAACTGGCGGCTAGCCGTTTATCATTAGCTGAGGGGCCGCTGAGTATCATTAATATGCTCAGTTCAGACTCAGGTACAACCTGGTTAGCATGCTGCTTCCACCACATCATTATTGATGCCTCCTCAGTACGTATTGTCTTGCATGATTTGCTGCGAATCTATTGTGCGCTTGACGAGATGCGCGTTCTGCCAGCGTTTAACGGCACGGGAAGCTATCAGGAATTTACTCGTTGGCAGGCCGCGTCCCTTGCGGCGGCTGAGTGCGAAGATATGCGGGTTTATTGGCGACAGGCACTGCATCCAGCTCCACCCTTGTCGGACCTCCCGGTCGATTTTCCCCGTCGTCTTCGGGAAGATACCAAAGCCGCCTATACCATGCTGGCGTTGAACGAACAGGAAGCGGACTCACTGCAGCGGCACGCGAGATCGTTGTCAATGACTCCATTTATGTATATGTCCATGTGCTGGCAATTTTTCCTCAGCCGTCTGAGCGGGCAGAACGATATTACCGTTGGCGTGCCTTTTACTCTGCGGGATCGCAGCGAGTTTGCCGAAACGCCGGGATATATGATCAATACTCTGCCGGTTCGCGTGCAGGTCAATGAAGATGACACGGTCAGCACGCTGGCTGCAAAGGTACGTCAATCTTTTATTGGCGCACATTTCAATAAGCTGCTCCCTTTCAATGAAATTGTCGCACTGTCGCGTGAAAACGCGGGGCAGGACAGTCCTCTATTCAGAACGCTGTTGGTTATGCCCGATACCCGGGGCGATATTTTCAACGACTTGCCTTTTAAAGTCATGCTGGATGACTATTTTAGCCAGATGGCAAAATACGATCTGACGCTGTTCTTTGAAGCGCAACCGCAGTGGAAGCTGACGCTGGAGTATAAGACGGCGTTGTATCACCCGCAGACCATTGACTACTGGTTGAAAATCTTTCGCCATTTATTAAGCGCGATGGGCGAGGACGGCGAGGTATTACTGTCATCCCTGAGGCTGTTGGATGCACCGTTAAGTCGTGAACTGGTTGTTCGATCTAGTCTTAAATCGTGCGCGGAGGCCTGGCGATTTGACGCCCTGGCGGCTTTCAATCAGCATGCTATAAGCCACTCTGCGGATACTGCGTTAATTACCGCTAATGGCACACGATCGTATGGTTGGTTAGCGGAACGTTCAGGGCAGATTGCCGCTTACCTACAGCAGCAGTTAAATATCGCACCTGGCAAACGTGTTGCATTATTACTGGAAAGGAATGCCGAGGCGATTGCCACTCTGTTTGGCGTGTTAAAAACCGGCGCGGCCTACATTCCGATCGATCCGCAATACCCGCAAGAGCGAATTGGTTACATGTTGCAGGACGCCAGTGTGGATTGCATCGCCACAACGCGATCGCTGGTAGCAAAATTCCCAGTGTCTGGCTCCGTACCTCTGTTGTTAATCGATGATATTCCCCCGGAGTACCCTGGGGAATACTCTTATATCAAAAGAATGCCCGACGATGAGCTGTATATCATTTATACATCAGGTTCAACCGGGCAGCCCAAGGGAGTACGGTTATTAAATAAAACGCTCAATAACCTGATTAAGTGGCAACGAGATGTTTCTGAGTGCGATCAAGGAGATTGTACTCTGCATTTTATGTCACTTTCTTTTGATGTCTCGGTTCAGGAGATCTTCGGCACGTTAGCTGGCGGTGGGTGCTTATATATTGCCAGTGAAGAAGAACGGAGAGATCTGGATCTTCTGCAAGAGGTTATCCAGGAGCAGGGGATTAATCGTCTCTATTTTCCCTATGTTGCTTTGCAACAGTTCGCGCATTTGAGCGTATTGGCCAACAGGCAATTCCCGAGTTTAAAAGAGGTCTACTCCACCGGGGAACAGCTCGTACTCACCGCGGATATTAAACATTTTTTCAGGCAACCCGTTCGCCTGATTAATCTCTATGGTCCCTCAGAAAGTCACGTCTGTTCCGCGTATGTGCTGCCACCGGAAAGCGATAAATGGGGAGATGCAGCGTCCATTGGTTACCCTCTACCCGGATTTACTCTGTTGGTGGTGGATGAGCATTTGCAGCTGGTTCCCGCCGGTGTCGCCGGTGAACTGCTCATCGTTAGCGATTTTCTCTCTCCCGGCTATCACAATAAAAGTGAAGAAAGCGCTCGACGTTTTATCTCTGCTGAGGGCTTTGCCACACAAAGTTGCCACGCATATCGTACCGGTGATCTGGTGAGGCTGGAGCATGACGATCGGTTCAGCTATCTTGGCAGGATAGACAATCAGTTAAAAATTCGCGGTTTTAGGATCGAACCGTCTGAAGTAGAAGCGGCCATCAATGCCCTGGAAGGCGTGCAGGTTTCAGCGGTAGCTGGCAGGGCAGATACTTCAGGAAGCAAGCAGCTCGTCGCTTTTATTGCTGGCTTAATGGATGATAAAAGCAATCAAAAGGATAAGATCAAACGCGGCCTTCGCCTGGTTCTGCCGGAGTATATGGTTCCCACAGAGTTGGTCTTTCTGGATAAGCTGCCTACTACCCCTAGCGGGAAAATCGATCGTAAGGCGTTGCTTAAGGTGGATATTATTGTTGAATCATCCGCGCAGATGCCAGAACGGTCTCTGACGAAAACGCAGGAGCAGGTCAGGGCGCTATGGGAAACGCTATTTCCGGGTCGTCACATCGCACTGCACGATGATTTTTTCGCCATTGGCGGACATTCCTTGTTGGCCACGCAGCTGGTTTTTCTGCTCCGTAAGGCATTCAATTGCGATATTCCTCTACGTTTGTTATTTAATCACCCGACGTTGTTGGCTATGGCAGAGTGCATCGACGGCTATGTTGTCAGTGAAAAGGGGCCCGTCGATACCGTTGATCGTTCCTTTGTTCAGGATGGATACGAACGCATACATTGGCAGGGGGGAGAGTGTTCAACCCCTGGGCTGACGTTGCTCACCGGGGCGACAGGATTTTTAGGCATCTACCTGCTGCGTTCACTGCTATTGGCCGGGACCCAATCCGTGATTTGCCTGGTAAGAGCCAGGACAGATAAGGACGCATTGGCTCGTTTACGTGAAAATGCGATGCGCTACGGAATCGCCGATGAGATTGATTTTTCCCGGGTTGAAGTTTGCCTCGGTGATATTGGTCAGCGCGATTTAGGATTAAGCCCTGACGCGTATAGTCGGTTGGCTGAGCGAGTGGACACGGTATTCCATGCAGCCGCGCAGATTAATTTTTTGCTCTCTTATTCTTCTGTTAAACAGTCAAATGTGCAGGGTACGCTAAATATTTTAGCTTTCTGCGGTTGTGGCGGACGAAAAACGCTCCACTATTTATCCACTATCGCCGTATTTTCTCCACGCTATCCTGAATCGCCTATCGTGGAACATTGTGTGCCGGGGCATCCGGAAGCACTGTCGATTGGTTATACGCAAAGTAAGTGGGTGGCTGAACGCTATGTTATACAGGCCAGAGAACAAGGACTTGATGCTAACGTATTTCGCATCGGACGTATTGGCGGAGACAGCCGAACTGGGGCCTGCCAGAGCGATGATTTTTTGTGGCGACAGATAAAAAGCTTTATCCAGATGGGGTTGGCGCCCAATCCGTCTTCCCTGTCAACGGACCTGCTGCCTGTCGACTTTGTCGCTGAAGCGATAGTTGCTTTAGCGCGTTCAGAGGCTACTCGACAGGAGAACTTCCATATTTTCCATCCTCAGAGCATCCGGTTTGACCCGGTGTATCGGGCGATTCGTTCTCTGGGCTATCCGTTGGAAACGACTTCTGACGGCGAGTGGTTGCAACAACTTGAGCTGTGTGTCACCCAAGGGCGCGAGGTTGCGCTGGGGCCGGTCATTCATCTCTTTAAAGAGAATTTGTTGGATACTGGCGATAACGCCTATGGTAATCCAGAGACGACTAAGCGTATTACACAACTGGGCTTGCGCTTTCCTGAACTGTCGGAGGAGACTTTCAAACGTATGATTGTTTATTTCCAGCGGCAGAAAGAAATTGTCTAGCAAACCGTTTATCAATTTCATCAAGAGGATAATACAATGGTTCCAGCACTATTTGATAAATATATTTCGGCAGTGATGGAGAAGTCATCGGATAAGCTGGCATCCCTTTTCTCTGTTAATGGACGTTTGTCGTTGCCTTTCCGTCGCAATAGAGAGGTGATTGTTGGCCGTGAAAATATTCGCTTACACTATGCTAATGGCTTTGGCGTTGCGCCCTTACGCTTTACCTCTATAGAGGATGAACGATTCCACTATACGAATAATCCCGATGTCGTCATTGTTGAATATAAACTACATGGGAATACTCTGCCAGATGGGAAACAGTTCTCTTTGTTATATGTTAATGTGATTGAAATAAATGATGGCAAGATAACTGAATTAATAGATTATGAGGATGTTTTGAACAGAGAATATATCTTTCAGGATTAACAGGATGATTCTTATGTTATCAATGGGGGCGAAGGTTAGGATAACTTTTCCTTCCTTGAAGGGTTATGGTAAAATGGTAAGCTTAACTTATTGTATACGGCATCAGGAGAATGTATGGAAATGAATAAAAAAGTGGCTAGTGGTTCCGAGCGCGAAATATCATTGAATCGTCAATTTGAAGATGCCTTAGGGAATTTGCAATGCGTACTTGTTGCACGTCGATCGCTGATTAATCCTGATGGTATTAACTGGCCGCAATACGATACGTTGTATATTTTACGTCAGTTCCAGCCGATGACTCCAAGCGCAATTGGTGAAAAGCTCGGATTTGCGCGTAGTAAAATGTCCAAGATCCTGCGGATGTTGAAAGATAAGCACTTTGTTGAGCAGGAGTCGGCAGAAAGCGACAAGCGAGAAATGCTGACGAGGATTACGGAAAAGGGTATTGAATTCCTGAATTCTGCAGAGTCCAGCAGGCGCATAATGGCTGAGCAGGTGGCATCCTGCATGTCGCAGGGAGAGATTGCTATTTTCGCTGAGCTTTGTACAAGGGCTGCCAATATATTACACGAGAATATCAAAGGTAAACTCGAAGATACCAGTGAAAATTAATAAAGTTTATGGTGATGAAGCGTTAAACGGAGCGCTGGCGTGGTATTCTCTTTGCCGAATATGGAATCGAATATATGGCATCGAAAGTGTGCTAAAACGTTGCTATGCGACGATGGTGAAAGTGGACCCGATACTCCGATACTAGGAAAAGATTTTTACCGCAGATGGTAAAAAAATGCTGAGTCGTATCGTTAATATTTTGTTTGCTAAAACCTTGTCTCATTGCAACGTGCGTTGATGTGCCCGAAACAGGCTTGAGCGGATAGTTTTCTGTCAATATAAAATCAAAGCTGTCTGGCATACTGGCGATAATGGGAGCAGGCCATTGCTCGGATCATGGCCGCAGTTTTTATTTTTCACATAATAGCCTTCAATCGTATCCTCTCGTTTAGCGTATTCTCGCACTACGTCTGGTGAGGACAGGAGTTTTGGCGAATACCTGTAGCAGATATTTCTTTACTTTTAATATATCGATGAATAAATGTGAAAGTAGCAGGTATGCAACTGGTGCATTTTGTTCTCTTCCTTCATTGCCTCCGCAAAACAGACAGCCGAGTAAATGATTACCCCTGCTGATAATGATCGATTCAGCTCTTGCGTACAGAGAAATGATCCCGCTACCGGGTGCATCTGAGGTGCTCAAGCACGGAACGGCCACTCGATGCAGATCTGCCGTCAGGATTAACCAGAAGATAACGTTCGTGCTATGTGAAAATCTTCGCAGGCTTCAGGCTGACAATTGGCGTGTTGTTAAGGGAGAAGTGGGACATGCTATGCGCAACAAACATAGTGCCCGCATTTCCCGGCACGGAGAAGAAAAAACCAGAAATGCACCGGGATGTGTTCCCATGCTAGCCTGTTGAATCAATATCTGAAAAAGATTCGCAAGAATAGCTGAAAACAGAAATTTGGCTCCTCTGACTGGACTCGAACCAGTGACATACGGATTAACAGTCCGCCGTTCTACCGACTGAACTACAGAGGAATCGTTGTGGAGTCGTATCTTAGCGGCGAAAAAACTTTTGTCAAACATCAATTCGCCTTCCGCCGCGCAACTGGCGCATCCATCAACAAATTGTTGTTATTAGCGACAATCTATCGGGAAAAATGCTTTGCAGGATTAGCTTTTCTCTATCATCATTTGAAATGTAGTTTCAACTTTTCTCACTAAGGTCTCCCTTGAACGTCACCTCCGCATTACGCCAGTCCGTCGAACGCACGTCCTGGTTTAAAAAACGCAAGACCTATCGCGTCCTCTACTGGCGTGAAATCAGTCCACTTGCGGTCCCGATTTTGCTGGAAAACGCCTGCGTGTTGCTGATGGGCGTGCTGAGTACTTTTTTGGTCAGCTGGCTCGGTAAAGAAGCGATGGCGGGCGTTGGCCTGGCCGATAGCTTCAACATGGTGATCATGTCTTTTTTTGCCGCCATCGATCTCGGTACGACCGTGGTGGTAGCCTTCAGTCTGGGCAAGCGTGACCGGCGGCGGGCAAGGGCGGCAGCGCGACAGTCGCTGGCGATAATGACCCTGTTCTCGATTATTCTCGCGGCGGTTATCCATGCTTTTGGCGCGGAAATTATTAATTTTGTCGCCGGAGATGCGACAGAAGAAGTGAAAGGCCTGGCGCTGACCTATCTTGAGCTAACGGTATTGAGCTATCCGGCAGCGGCAATCGCCCTGATCGGCAGCGGTGCGCTGCGCGGAGCCGGAACCACTAAAATTCCGCTGTTGATCAACGGCGGGATGAATATTCTGAATATCATTATCAGCAGCATCCTGATTTACGGCATTTTTTCGTGGCCCGGCATGGGGTTTGTCGGCGCGGGTCTGGGATTAACCATCGCCCGCTATATTGGCGCGGTGGCTACTATCTGGGTATTAATGATCGGCTTTAACCCGGCGCTGCGCATTTCGCTGAAGAGCTACTTTAAGCCGTTCAACTTCGCCATTATCTGGGAAGTGATGGGCATTGGTATTCCCGCCAGCATTGAATCGGTTTTGTTCAACGGCGGCAAGCTGCTGACTCAGATGTTCGTTGCCGGGATGGGGACTAACGTGATTGCCGGCAACTTTATCGCCTTCTCCGTGGCTGCGCTGATTAACCTGCCCGGGAACGCCCTGGGTTCCGCATCGACAATTATTACCGGCAGGCGTCTCGGAAAAGGGCAGATCGGCCAGGCTGAACGTCAGGCGTGGCACGTCTTCTGGCTATCGACGATCGTATTGACGCTGATCGCCTGGGGAACCGCGCCGTTTGCCGGCCTGATCGCTTCGTTCTATACCAGCGAAGAGGATGTCAAGGTGGTGGTGAAAGAGCTGCTGTGGCTCAACGCCTTCTTTATGCCGATTTGGGCGATGGCCTGGACGTTGCCGTGCGCTTTTAAAGGCGCACGTGACGTGCGCTACACCATGTGGGTATCCATGCTCGGCATGTGGGGCTGTCGCGTCGTGGCGGGCTACACGCTGGGGATTGTGCTGGGTATGGGGGTGATTGGCGTCTGGTTGGGGATGGTGCTTGACTGGGCGGTGCGCGGCGTTTTGTTTTACTGTCGAATGGTCAGCGGGCGGTGGCTGTGGAAATATCCGCGTACCAAAGCGCAGGCAGATGAGAGTCAGGCGCAGGCTGAATAGGCGAGTGATAAGCGGATAAACGCTACTTTTTGCGCAAACTGGAGGATTTTTCGGCAAACGATTTGAAATGTGCAAACAGCCTTTGACAAGATCGGGCGTCATCGATAATATGCGCCTCGTTCAAACGATTCCTCTGTAGTTCAGTCGGTAGAACGGCGGACTGTTAATCCGTATGTCACTGGTTCGAGTCCAGTCAGAGGAGCCAAATTTAAGAAGCCCGCTTAAGGAAACTTAAGCGGGCTTTTTGCTTTCTCTTGCATAGTCACGATTGTGGCAACGCCAGGGCCTTGCCTTCGAACACGGTTTTAAAACCAGGATACCACAAGGGAAACGAGCCCGATCGCGACCGTCCAGAAAAATATAGTTGCTATTAAAATAAACAGGCGGATATTCCCTATGGTTAATTTCATAAAACTGTCTTCCATACTTTTACGAAAATAGTACATTACTGATGGCGACCGATAAGCTTATCCATGATTGCATATTGGCGACATGTGCAATTTTATCTGTTGTGGTTGAGTAACAAGATATTTGTTGTAAGTAACCTGACGCTATTAAATGATGATTCGATAGCAGAGTAGCGGCCATAGATAACTCTTTGATTATTTTGATCTCTCTCGAGCGCTGCCTGTTCTGTATGGCAGTTTTGTTACACATAAATTTTTTTAATTAATTTAAGGGGTTATGAGACGTAATTCAAGTGTTACCCAGTCTGCTATTGTGCGTTTTATGACCATGCGGCAATTGATATAGATATGTTAATGGAATATTTACTTTTATAATCGGCGAGGCAGTTTTTAATTGCGGAAGTTAGCACAATAATATTTCAGACAAGCAGTGTGGCTACGGTCAGAGAAATAGTTAGCACTAAAGAAATAAATGTTTTAATTTATAGCGAAAGGGTAATGGTGATTATCCCCTGGTCCGAATGACTCTCTTTCTCTAACGCTCAGTCCGGCGGGTGGCCGCGTAAATATGTCACGCCATCCGGACTGAGTTTATTCTGCTCGTGTTATCTATGCGCTTAACGGAACGGCGGTTCGTTGAAGGTTCTCAGCTTGCGCGAATGCATATGGTCGCCTTCGGCGCGTAGCAGGTCAATCGCCCGAATACCAATCTGCAAATGTTCGGAAATCGCCCCTTCATAGAAGCGGTTAGCCTGTCCCGGCAGCTTGATCTCACCGTGCAGCGGCTTATCGGAGACGCACAGCAGGGTACCGTAGGGAACGCGGAAGCGATAACCCTGCGCGGCAATGGTCGCGCTTTCCATATCGATAGCCACCGCGCGGCTAAGGTTAAAGCGCAGCGCCGAGGCCGAGTAGCGCAGTTCCCAGTTACGATCGTCGGTGGTAACCACCGTTCCGGTACGCAGCCGCTGCTTAACCTCTTCGCCGGGCATTCCGCTAACCTGCTTGGTGGCGTCGTAAAGCGCGCGCTGAACTTCGGCGATGCTCGGAATAGGGATATCCGGCGGTAGCACCGCATCCAGCACATGGTCATCGCGCAGATAGGCGTGAGCCAGCACGTAGTCGCCAATCGTCTGGCTTTCGCGCAGGCCGCCGCAGTGGCCAATCATCAGCCAGACGTCCGGGCGCAGCACCGCCAGATGGTCGCAGATGTTTTTAGCGTTAGCCGGGCCTACGCCAATGTTAATCAGCGTGATCCCCTGACCCTCTTTAGTGATCAGGTGCCAGGCCGGCATCTGATGCTTTTTCCACGCCAGATCGGAAATTGCCTCTTCCGGGGCCTCTGTGTCCGCCGTTATCCAGATCCCGCCCGCGCAGGAGAGGGCGATATAGGGGCTATCGGGATCGAGAATTTGGCTACAGCCCCAGCGCACGAACTCATCGACGTAGCGGGTATAGTTGGTAAATAGCATATACGGCTGGAAATGCTCAACCGGCGTGCCGGTGTAATGACGCAGGCGCGCCAGCGAGAAATCGACGCGGCGGGCGTCAAAGTGCGACAGGGGATAGTATTCCGTGGAATGGAACAGGCCATCGGCAGTCTCATCGCCAATTTGCGACAGCTCGGTGGTGGGGAAAAAACGCGTTAAGCCGGCGCTCATTGAACGGTCGAGCGTGAGCTCGGAGCCATCAATCACGTACGGATAGGGGATCTCATGCTGCGATAGCCCGACGGTGATGCAGGCATCGTAATCCTGATACAGCATGGTGAGCTGTTCCAGCAAATAGGCGCGAAACAGTTTAGGGTTGGTAATGGTGGTGGTATAGCAGCCGGTATGGGTAAAACGGCCCCAGGCCCGGGTTTTTAAGGCTTTATGCTCCGAGCCGTCCCACGATACCGACAGCTCCGGGTAAACGAACAGTCCTTCCGCACGGGCGCTATTATCGGGAAGCGTATTGTGGTGAATATATTCGCCGATAGCTTTACGCAGCGCATTGACCGATTTTTCATAGAGCGCTTCGAGTTGCGTGAGCGCTTCTTCTGGGGTCAGCCTGGCGGCTTTCTGGTTCATGACCTACTCCTTATTTCTGCTCTGCTGACGTTGTGCTTAGTATGTCACAGACTGAAACAGGCGTTGGACAATTTACCCCGCTTAGCTAAGAAAGTACTGAGATTAGAACCCGTTGAAGCTGGATACTATCCATTAACCGATGGAGGCATTGACGATAGCGGCCCAGCGATCGGCGCTAAAATGGGTGGCGTTGAGCACCTTTACGGTGAGGGTTTTATCGTTATTAATGCAGTAAAGCGCGTCCGCCAACGGCGTCAGCTTATCGCCTTCCTGTAGACGCCGGGCGCAGGGAGTCAGTTCCGCCACAATCGTTAACTGGCCGCTTTGCAGAACCGCCCAGGTATGTGTAGACGTTGTGGCCTCGCGTAGTTTTTTAATCCACCATTCCATTTGTTAATTCCTGACCGGTTACCCCCGGCGATAATTCCTGTTTGCATCTCATCTGACAATAAGAACAGGCAGTTGGTTTAGTCTATGTTTAAAAAGAGAATCGCAGGATCTGCAGCGCTCCGGGTAATAATCCCACCCGGTGGATAAAGAGATAATTCGGACAGAAATATGGCAATGATGCGTTTTACCCGGCTGCTGAATAAGTCGGGCTTAAGAATGGTCTCGATGGCGAAAAAAGCCATCATTGGTCTACTGGTGGTGGTGGTGGTCTTTTTTATTGGCCGCATTTACGAATCGCAGCGCGGCCCGGCGCTGCACCGCTGGCACACCTGGACGGCGAATGAAATGACCGCCAGCGAGATTGACCACGCCACTTTTGCTGACTACCAGACGCGGGAAGCGACGATTTTCCGCGATATGAAAAGCCACATTACCGATGCGCTGAGCGACGATGAAAAAACGGCGATTAACCGTTTTTACGCACAAAGCCTGGTCTATCCGGATAAGTTTCATCCCGACTGGAATCGCTCCTTTATTTTGCTGCCGCAGGGCAAACCGCGCGGCGCGGTGGTGCTGCTGCACGGCCTGACGGACTCTCCCTATAGCGTGCATTATCTGGCGCAGCGCTATCAGCAGCAGGGATTTGTCGCCGTCGCCCCGCGGCTGCCCGGGCACGGTACGGCTCCGGGCGCGCTCACCGCCGTGGACCGCGAGGCGTGGATAGCGACAACCCGTCTTGCGGTGCGCGAGGCGACGCGCCTGGCCGGGGATAACGTGCCGCTGCACGTGGTTGGCTACTCCAACGGCGGGGCGCTGGCGCTAAAATACGCTCTCGATAGCCTGGAGGATAAAGCGCTGCACCGGCCGCAGCAGATAATCCTGCTGTCGCCGATGATTGGCGTCACCGCCTTTGCGCGTTTTGCCGGACTGGCCGGTTTACCCTCGGTATTTCCGGCTTTTGCCCGCGCGGCATGGCTAAATATCGTCCCGGAATTCAATCCCTATAAATACAATTCGTTCCCGGTTAAGGCCGCAAGGCAGTCATGGCTGTTGTCGCAGGCGCTGCAGCAGCAAATCGTGCAGGAGGCGGAAAATCATCGGCTTTCCGAACTGGCGCCGGTGTTAACGTTTCAGTCGGTGATGGACTCCACGGTGAGCACCCGGGCGGTGGTAGAGTCGCTGTATCGCTATCTGCCGGATAACGGAAGCGAACTGGTGATTTTCGATATTAACCAGGCGGCGAATCTACGCGCGCTATTCCGTCCCTCGCTCTATTCGGCGGTGAATACGTTATTGCCGCCAGCACCGCGGCCCTATGCCACCACGGTGATTACTAACGCTGCCCCCGACACCTACGAGACGGTGGCCCGCACCACGCTTGCCGGAACGCGAAGCGAAACCGTGACGCCGCTGCATCTTGCCTGGCCGCAGGATATGTATTCGCTGTCGCACGTGGCGGTGCCGTTCCCGCTGACCGATTCGCTCTATGGCCGGGAACCGGCGGAGAAAAATCGCTACGGGATCAGCATCGGCACGATCTCTTTGCGTGGGGAAACCTCGACGCTGAGCGTCGGGCTGGATACGCTGATGCGCGTGACCTCCAACCCGTTTTTCCCCTGGATGATGGTGAGAATTGACCATCATATTGCCTGCAGCGAGCAGGCTGATGTCGCTGCCTGCCTCCGTCCGGAGTCGGTGGCATCAGAATAGCGTCAGGTGCATCACGGTGCGGATGGCGATCCCGGCGATAGCGCCGGCGGCGGCGAAGCGGAACAGGCGCACGAAGCGCGAGCTGACGCCCAGAAAGATACCGATACCCGGGAGGTCAAACGTCTGTACTAACAGACCTGCCGAGGCGTTGATCTGGCTGATGGTCACTTTTCCCTGCTGCACGAGTTCAGAGATCACGCCGAAATAGGCCGTCCCGCCAGCCACGCATTTGACCAGCGCCGGGAGCACGAAGTTAACCGGGATGTTAAGCCACAGCAGCAGCGGCAGGAGCAGACGCTGGAGCATCTCAATCAGGCCCGCCGCCTGCATAAACCCGACGATAGCCAGCGACAAGATCAGCATGGGCACCGCGCCGAGCGCCAGGCGAATCGCGTCGGAGCCGGCGCTGTTAATCACGGCGATAATCCCCTGGCTGTTCTGTTCGGCCTCGGGCAGCGCTTCGGCCCGCGCGTTTTCAACCATCGATAGCCTGCGGCCGGTGATATGCCAGGTCACCGCGGCGGCGCACAGTCCGCCGACAATGGAGATAACGATAGAGGCCAGCCAGTGCAGGCCAAAGGGCGTTAATGGATAGAATACGTTGCCTTGCCCCATGGCAAACAGCATTGCCAGCGTAGCGGCCATTTGCCGGTCCGAGGCGCCGCGTTTATCCATAATGGCAAGGGTCGCCAGCGGGGCGGCAAAGCTGACAAAATTCATCTGAATCAGCGCAAATGCGCTCATTCCGGTTAAGCCGAACGGCTTAAGCAGCGGCGCGAGCCAGCGCACGATGATATCCAGCACCCCGCGTACTTCCAGATATTTCATGACGATGAGCATGACAACCATGATTGGCAGCAGCGTATAAAGGGCCACATCGACGGAGGTTTTTCCCGCCGACATAATAATGCTGATGAAGTCCATCTATTTCTCAATCACTGCGGACAGAAAGGATAATTAGCGTCATCATAATCCCACCAGCAAGGAAATGAAATCACCGCAGCGGCTCTCTCTGTCCTGAAATGGGGCCGCAACTGGACTTGCCATTATCGCCAGCCAGCGCACAAAATTTCTTGGCCGATATTTGCAAAGCCTGTTTTTTGTTCTCAAACTGAATTAACACCGGGCGGTTTTCTTTAAGGATAAAACTATGCAACGTTGTCTACGGGTAGCGTGGGGAATTGTGTTTATTTTCGCCTTTTCGGTACAGGCTGAAACGAAGATATATGGCGAGCAGCGCATCAGCGGCTGGTGGAGCTGGTTAAAAAACGATGTCTCGCAGACCTGGAATGAGCCGCAAAACTACGATCTGTATCTTCCGTTTCTCAGCTGGCATAACCGCTTTATGTACGATAAAGAGAAAACGGATAACTATAATGAAATGCCGTGGGGCGGGGGTTTTGGCGTTTCCAGATATAACGCAGAGGGCAACTGGAGTTCTCTCTACGCCATGATGTTCAAGGATTCGCATAACGAGTGGCAGCCGATAATCGGCTACGGCTGGGAGAAGGGGTGGTATCTTGATAGTCGCCGCGATTTTCGCCTGGGACTTGGCGTTACCGCCGGGATCACCGCCCGCGATGACTTTGCCAACTACGTACCCCTGCCGATTATTTTGCCGCTTTTTTCCGCCAGCTATCGCCGTCTGAGCGTGCAGTTCACCTATATTCCCGGCACCTATAATAACGGCAACGTGCTGTTTGCCTGGCTGCGCTACGGTTTTTAAATGCGCTGGCGGTCTTGGCCTGAATCGGCGAACGTCAAATGGTAATCACTTTTTTCACCACCGAATTTGACAGCGCCAGCATTGAAATCAGTACCGAAGTGATAAACGTGAGAAAAATCAGCATTAATTTGGTACCCAGTGAGTTAATCGGGATAAAGGCGGTGAGCAGGTGAAAAACGGAGTAGTGGAGAATATAGACGCCGGTCATCGTTTTGCTGATGGTGGCGAGAACGGCCTCTTTAAACTCGCTGTTTTTACGAAACCGAACGCCGTTGGCCGCAATCACCAGCGCGACGACCAGAATATAAATTTGTGAACCGGTAAGAATGAAGGCATTTCTGTCGGCCTTAAACAAGGCGAAAAAGAAATGGCGCTCGTAAAACCAGGTGAAAAGATAAATAAACGGGATGGCGATCATCGCCCCTTTAACCACTTTTTCGCGCCTGAGCCAGCCGGCGACGAGCGGATCGCTGAACAGCTGACCGGTCAGATAAAACAGCAGCCATGTCCATAGCCGATACTGCGGCGCCAGGCTCAGCGCATGGATATCAGGGTACAGCGCGGACAGAAGATCGTACCCATACGAGAGCAGCAGCAGCGAGAAAACTGCAGCAAAAAACAGTTTACGCCGCTGGCTAAGCCACTCGATGACCGGGTGAAAGGTGTAAATCACGATAAACGCAAAGACAAACCACGGCTGGATAAGGTAGCCGCGCTGGTAAGGCTCCCACAGATAGTACACCGTCATCCAGAACAGAAAGACGATAACCACGCTTTTGATTTTGCCCATTTGCCACTGCGAATCGTGGCGGGACTGCGAGTCGAGATAACCGGCCACCACAAAAAACAGCGGCGTGGCGATAGTCGAAATAAACGTCAAAAACCCGAGGATCCAGTGATAGTCGTAATCATAGCTATCCCAGGTGTTGTAGATGGTGAAGAAGGTCACCGCCGTCATGCATCCCAGCGTTTTGATAATATTTAACCCGGTACTATTCATGGTTGTCGCTTCATGTCCTTATTGTGGAAACAGGCGTAAATTACCGGCAGAACCAGCAGCGTCAGAATAGTAGCAAAACCCAGACCAAACATGATAACAACCGCCATGCTCTGGAAGAAAACGTCCAGTAGTAAAGGCGCCAGGCCAAGCACGGTGGTAAATGCCGTCAGCAGGATAGGACGTAAACGCGACGTGGCGGCATAAATAATCGCCTCCTGCTGCTCTTTTTCCTGCTTCTGCTGTTCAATCTCCTCAACCAGCACGATGCCGTTACGGATCAGCATTCCGCTCAGGCTGAGCAGACCGATCAGCGCCATAAAACCAAAGGGGATGCCGGTGATTAAGAAGCCCGGCGTTACGCCAATCAGCGCCAGCGGTACGGTCAGCCAGATGGCAATCGCATTTTTCAGCGAACTGAACATCAGTACGGTGATGATAAACATCACCAGGTAACCCAGCGGCAGGGTTGTGAACAGTCCCTGCTGCGCCTCGCTGGAGTTTTCCGCATCACCACCCCACTCGATGCTGTAGCCGTGCGGCAGCACCAGCGCATCGATCTGCGGTTTCACGCGGGAGAGGATATCCCCGGAGGTCTGGTTGCTGAGCGGGTCGGGATCGGTCTGCACCGTCAGCACGCGGCTGCGGTCGCGGCGCAGGATCAGCGGATCCTCCCATTCAAGGTGAAAGCCGCTGACCACGTTACTGAGCGGAATATACTGCTGGCGGCTTTGGCTCCAGACCAGCACGTTATTTAAGTGATTCGCATCCTGGCGCTCGGCGGCGGGAGGGCGGACTATCACCGGCAGCAGGTCGGCACCCTCACGGTACAGTCCCGCGCGGCTGCCGGAGAAGTTCATCTCCAGCGCGTTATCGATATCCTGTTTATCGACGCCCAGTTCGCGCCCAAGGGCGGTGGAGTACTGGGGACGGATAACTTTACTGCGGTTTTGCCAGTCGTTGCGAACACCATCGGTGGCCGGGTCTGCGGAGAGGATATCGCCAACCTGGCTGGCGATCAGGCGCAGTCTGTCTGGGTCGGGACCTTTGATCCGCACCTCGATGGCGCTGTCGCCGGAAGGGCCGAACATCACGCGTTTTGTGCTGGCGTTCACCTGCGGATAGTTACGCGCAATATAGCGATCTACATGCTGCGTCAGGGCGGCAATGCTGCGCTGGTCGTCCATTCGCACCATGATCTGCGCATAGTTGCTGTACTGCCGTTGCCCGCTGTAGGTCAGGATAAACCGCATACTGCCCTGGCCGACGGTAGCCACGGTGGTGACGACTCCGGGCTGGCCGTTAATGGCAGTCTCAATATCGCTGGTCATCTTTTCAGTGGTCGCAATATCGGTACCGTAGGGAAGCCAGAGATCGACAAAGAAAATGGGCGTGTTTGAAGAGGGAAAAAAGTTTTGTCGCACCGAACCAAACCCCCAGATAGCGGCGGCCAGCAGCGCCGCCATGACGGTCAGGGTGACGGTTTTGCGCAGCAGAAGGGCCTGCAGAGTCAGCTGATACAGGCGGTAAAAGCGTCCGCCGTACGGGTTGGTATCGGCCTGTGCCACCGGCTGAGATTGAGGCTTAAACAGCCACCACTTAATGAGCACCGGGGTAATGGTCAGCGCCGAGAACCAGCTCAGCATGAGCGAAATCAGCAGTACCTGGAACAGCGATTTACAATATTCCCCGGTCGAGTCCTGCGACAGCCCAATCGGCGCAAAGGCAAGAATCGCAATCACCGTGGCCCCCAGCAGCGGCAGGGCCGAACGGCGAATCACATAATTAATTGCCGTAAGTCGCGTCGATCCCTGCTGGCGGGCGATCAGCACGCCTTCGACGATAACGATAGCGTTATCGACCAGCATGCTCAGGGCGATAATCAATGCCCCCAGCGAAATACGCTGCAGCTCGATCCCCCACAGATACATAATCAGCAGCGTGCCGAGTACGTTGAGCGCCAGCGACAGGGCGATAATAATACCGCTGCGTACGCCCATAAAGATCAGTAGTACGCCAACGACAATCGCCAGCGCCATCAGAAAGTTGGTGATAAAACCGTTGACCGAATGGGCGACTTCCGCCGCCTGATCGTAGAACAGGTCAATGTTGATCCCGGCCGGTTTTTCCGCCGACATCTGCGCCAGTTTGTTTTGCAGCGCACGGCCAACATCAATCACGTTAACCCCGGGGATAAACGACACCCCCATGGTGACCGCCTGGCGACCGTTGGCGTGGTAAATGCTGGAGGGCGTTTCGCTCAGCCCGCGCGAGAGCGTGGCAATATCGCGCAGCCGCGTCGCCGTTCCCGAACCGTGCGGGCTGATTAACAGATCGCCCAGCTCGTCGAGGTTGGCAAACTCGCCCGTGGGATGCAGGCGGATCGATTCGCTGCCGGATTTAATTTCTCCGGCGTTAGAGACGACGTTCAACCGGCTGAGGATCGCCGCCAGCTGGTTGAGCGTAATCCCGCGGGCGGCCATTTTCGCCAATGAGATATCAATGTTGATTTGCTGGGGGATCGCCCCGCCGATGGCGACTTTACCGACGCCGGGCACCAGCACCAGTTCACGGCGCAGCTGCTCGGCATAGCGAACCAGCTCAGGGTTAGTAAAGCTCTCGCCGGAGAGGGCGAAGAAGAAGCCAAAGACATCGCCAAAATCGTCATTCACGAATGGAGAAGCGACGCCGGGCGGGAACTGGCGAGCGGCGTCGCCAACCCGGCGGCGCAGTTCATCCCAGATTTGCGGCAGCTCGCTGGAGTGGTAGTGCGAGGCGATGTTGACGGTAATTTGCGACAGGCCGTTAGAGGAAATGGAGCTGACGTTATCGAGATAGGGCAGCTGCTGCAGCGCGTTCTCCAGCGGCAGGGTGACTTCTTCTTCCACCTGCTGCGCTGAAGCGCCGGGATAATGGGTAACCACCACCGCGGTTTTGATGGTAAACGCCGGATCTTCCAGCCGGCCGATGTTCAGCAGAGCGAAGATCCCGCCGATGCCCAGCAGTAAAATAGTCAGCCAGACGCGGATTGGATTGTTAATAAACTGGCGGGAGATATCCATTACAAACCTCGTTCACGCGTCCAGATTCGAACCGGTTGTTGCGCATGTAATTCGCTGACGCCCGCCGCCACCACGCGTTCGCCGACGCTGAGCCCTTCGGTAATCACCACGCCCTGTGAGGTGATCTGACCCACGCCAACTTTGCGCTCTTCCAGATGGAGCCGATCGCCGCTGCCCTGAACCACCCACACGTGGGGTTCGTTGCGCGGGCGATTATCCGGATTAAACACCGCTTCGACAGGCACCACGACTGCATTTTTGCCGGCGCTGGCGGGCAGGTTCGCCAGATTAACCGTCACCGTTCCGCTCACGCCGCCGACCGAGGGAAAGTCGGCAGGTCGCGGCATGGTCAGTATGATTTGCCAGGTGAGCGTGCTGCTGTCGCTGCTGCCGGTATGTTCTTTGTATTCGGCGGTAAACTGGCGATCCGGCATGGCGTTAATTTTAACCACCGGACGGTACTGCGCGTTGCGAATATCCAGCGCAGTAAAGAGGTTTTCCGGAACGCTAAACACCACGTCGAGCAGATCGGTTCGCGTCAGGGTGACAATCGGCTGTCCGGCGGCGACCACCTGATGGTTACGTACCGGAACGTTGGCGGCTACGCCGCTGAACGGTGCGGTTAGCGTCGTTTGCGACAGCTCTTCCCGGGCTATTTTTAGCGCGGCATTAGCGGAGTCGCGGTTGGCTCGCTGGATATCCATTTCCGCTTTTGAAATCGCCTGACGACCGGCCAGGGTCTGGAATCGATCGAATTGCCGCTGGGCGAGGGTGGCGGCGGTTTGCCGCTCATTCACCCGCTGCTGCGCTTCCCGGGCGTTAAGCCGGGCAAGTGTCTGCCCCTGAGTCACATTAGCTCCCTGGCGCACATCAAGAGATTCAATCTGGCCGCCGCGTTTGAAAGAGAGGTCAGTGGAGTCTCCGGACTCAATGCGGGCGGGGAATACGCGCTGCTGTGACTCGCCGATAGCCACCACCTCAGCGACCTTAACCATCCGCGGTAACGGCGTAATTTCTGGCGCTTTCCGATCGCAAGCCGTTGTTATTAAAATAACAAGCGGGATGAGAGAAAAATAACGGTTCACTGTATTCCCCTCGAAGTAAAAGGCTATCTTTTACATATTATTCACAATCGCTGTGTTTATTCAGCGAGGGCCGAAACAACCCAATAAGTAATTAACCCGGTAGCCGTACAGGCGATTATTGCCAGGGCAATAAACAGGCTCAGGCGAAACAGACTGTAACCGAACATTGTTCCTCCTTTAGCTCTAATGCTTAGCTAAGTAAATTCTTATCATAATAATTATTGTGGGGCGGCAGAAAGTGAACAAGCCACTGATAATGAGGATAGTCGCAGTAAAACAGAAATGTTAAAAAGAGCAAAAATTACGGTGATGGCGACGATTTTACCGGGTTGGCAGTTGAATTGTCTGGCTGTGCCTGACTCTGTGATATTTTTCAATAAATTAATTGGCGGGTTAATCATGTTAACCGTGGTGTGCTACGTTTAATTATACCTACACGTCCAGCAAATTTTGTTCTTGAGATTTCCTCCTCAGTACCAGCGCCAGTGCCTGGGCTGTTTTCACCACCTTTTTTATAGGTAATAAAAGGATTGTCTCTATGTATAAAAATATCCTCGTGCCGGTTGATGTGTTTGAAATCGGTCTGGCGGACAAGGCTTTGTCCCACGCCCAATTCCTAGCACAAAGCTCCTCCGGAAAGATTCATCTTCTTCACGTGATTCCCGCTTTTTCTCCAGTGCTGACGCGCGGCTTTATTTCCGATGCACGGAAAATGGAAGATTATCTGATGAATACTTCTAAGGAAAAGCTGGTTGAACTGGTTAAAAAACTCACGCTGGCGGAAAACGATATGCAGATTCACATTCGCAGCGGCAACATTCGCGATGAAGTGACCAAACTGGCCGATGAGCTGAAGGCGGATGTGGTGATAATCGGCTCGCGTAACCCGAATATTCAGACGCATCTGCTGGGGTCGGAGGCGGCAGGGATCGTTCGCTATGCCCATGTTCCGGTTTTTGTGGTGCGCTAAGGACGGCCTGAGGCTGTCCTGATTTCCGATACAGGAGTGAGGAGATAACTATGAATACAGAAAAACCGGGCGGCCCGTTCTATCAGCTCTCCGTCGAAGAAACCCTGACCAGCACCAACAGTACCCCGGACGGCATCAGCGGTGCTGAAGCGGCAGCGCGCTTGCAGCAGTACGGCGAGAATGCGCTACCGCAAAAAGCAGGAAAGCCGGCATGGCTGCGCTTTCTGGCGCATTTTAACGATGTGCTGATCTATGTGCTGCTGGCGGCGGCGCTGCTGACGGCGGTCATGGGGCACTGGGTGGATACCCTGGTGATCCTGGGCGTGGCGGTGATTAACGCCCTGATCGGCCATATTCAGGAGAGCAACGCGGAAAAATCGCTTCAGAGCATTCGCAACATGCTTTCCAGCGAAGCGGTGGTCGTTCGTCAGGGCAACCATGAAACGATCCCGACAACCGCTCTGGTACCCGGCGATATCGTCGTGATCCGCGCCGGCGATCGCATCCCTGCTGACCTGCGGGTTATCGAAGCGCATAACCTGCGGGTGGAAGAGGCGATTCTGACCGGCGAATCGACGGTGGTGGAGAAAAGCACCGAGGCGCTTAGCGGCGAGCTGCCGCTTGGCGATCGTACCAATCTGCTGTTTTCCGGCACCACGGTGAGTTCGGGCGGCGGAAAAGGCCTGGTGGTGGCCACTGGCGGCGATACCGAGCTGGGTCATATCAACCAGATGATGTCGGATATCGAAAAACACCGAACGCCGCTGCTGGTGCAGATGGATAAGCTCGGTAAAGCCATTTTTATCATCATCCTGGTGATGATGGCCGCGCTGTTTGTCTTTAGCCTGCTGTTCCGCGATATGCCGGTTTCTGAGCTGATGCTGTCGTTGATTAGCCTCGCGGTGGCGTCGGTACCGGAAGGTTTACCGGCAATTATCTCCATTATTCTCTCGCTCGGCGTGCAGACCATGGCCCGTCAGAAGGCGATTATCCGCAAGCTGCCTACCGTGGAAACCCTCGGGGCAATGACGGTGATCTGCTCGGATAAAACCGGCACGCTAACCATGAACGAGATGACGGTGAAAGCCGTGATAACCGCCGATAAAGTTTATCGGGTGGAGGGCGACAGCTACGAGCCGATAGGGAATATTCACCCGATCGATGAGCCTGCGCCGGTAACCGTTGCGCCGGGCACGCTGCTGGAACGTTATCTGCGCACTATCGATCTGTGTAATGACAGTCAGCTTATTAAAGATGAAAGCGGGCTGTGGAAAATTACCGGCGGCCCGACCGAAGGGGCGTTGAAAGTGCTGGCGGCGAAAGTCCCGCTCCCGGCGCTCAACACTGAGCTGCGCAGCAAAATCCCCTTCGATTCACAGTATAAATATATGTCGACGCTGTACCGCATCGGCGATGAAGAGATGATTTTGATTACCGGCGCGCCCGATGTCCTGTTCCGCCTGTGCCAGCATCAGCAAACCGACCATGGCCTGGAGCCGCTCGACCAGCCTTACTGGGAAGGCAAAATCGAAGAGTATGCGCGGGAAGGGCTGCGGATGGTGGCGGCGGCGTGGAAACCCGCCGCCGACGGTCAAACGGAACTCACCCATCAGGATTTGCAGCAGGGCGTCATTCTGCTCGGGATCGCCGGGATGATGGATCCGCCGCGGCCAGAGGCGATTACGGCCATCGGCGACTGCCTGCAGGCGGGGATCCGCGTGAAGATGATCACCGGCGACCATCCGCAAACCGCGATGAGTATCGGCAAGATGCTGGGGATTGGCAATGCGGAAAACGCCATTACCGGCAGAGAGCTGGAGGTGATGGACGACATTCAGCTCAGCGAAGCCGCGCAGAAATTCGATATCTTTGCGCGTACCAGCCCGGAGGATAAATTCCGCCTGGTGCAGGCGCTGCAAAGCAAAAAAGAGGTGGTCGGGATGACCGGCGACGGGGTGAACGACGCCCCGGCGCTGAAGCAGGCCGATGTCGGTATTGCGATGGGGATTAAGGGCACCGAAGTGACCAAAGAGGCCGCAGATATGGTGCTGACCGATGATAACTTCGCCACCATTGCCAGCGCCGTCAGGGAAGGCCGCCGGGTGTACGATAACCTGAAAAAAACCATCCTCTTTATTATGCCGACCAACCTCGCGCAGGGGCTGTTGATTATTATTGCGCTACTGGCGGGAAATTTAATTCCGCTGACGCCGGTGCTGATCCTGTGGATGAACATGGCGACCTCCGCCACGCTGTCGTTTGGTCTCGCTTTTGAGGCAGGTGAGAAGAACATCATGCGCCGGCCGCCGCGCGACCCTAAGCTGCACGTGATGGACGGCTTTGCTATCTGGCGGGTGATTTTTGTCGGGTCGATGATTGCCGTCAGCGCCTTTGTGCTTGAAGCCTGGCTACAGCCGCGCGGCTATTCGCCTGAGTTTATTCGTACGGTGCTGTTACAGACGCTGGTTACTGCTCAGTGGTTCTATATGCTCAACTGTCGCGTGGCGGATGGCTTCTCGCTGAGTAAAGGATTGCTGGCGAACCGGGGGATCTGGATTGTCAGCGGCGTGCTGCTGGTGCTGCAGCTGCTGATTATCTACGCGCCATTTATGCAGATGCTGTTTGGCACCGAAGCGCTGCCGTTCCGCTACTGGGTTATCACTTTTATTATCGGTTTTGTGATGTTCCTGATTGTGGAAGTCGAGAAGCCGCTGACCCGGAGATGGCGTACGGCCTGATATTGACCAGAAAGCGGCACTCTCGGTATCCCGGCTCAGTGCGGCGCGAGCCGGGATATTCCCGAATGGCGGCTATCGCCTTAGCCGAATGACAAAACTGTCCGGGTGCCCGATGATGTGATGACTGGCTATCCCGGGCAGGCACAACGCTGCGCCTGCGAGGCTAATCGCGTAGCTTGCAATTGAGATTGATATTAGCAATCATTATCAATAACGATAATGTGCCGGAAAAATCAACCGATGTCGCTTCGCAACTCTTGTTTCGCTTATCCGCCGAAAGGGCGGATTTTTATCGCCGCGCTGGTTACCACCTTGTATGCTCTTAACGCTTACGCCAAACCCGATATGAGCCCGCTGGGGCCGAATATCGCCGACCGCGGTTCCGCGTATTATCATTTCAACGTCACGACCTTCGATTCCTCCGATGGTGAACGACATTATAAGGTCTGGACGGCGATACCGAATACGGCGCCGCCCGCGCAGGGGTATCCGGTTCTGTACGCCCTGGACGGCAACGCGGTGATGGATCGGTTGTCCGACACGCTGCTCGAAAAGCTGACGCATAAAACGCCGCCCGTCATTGTGGCCATTGGCTATCAAACGAATTTGCCCTTCGATCAAACTGCCCGAGCCTATGACTATCGGCCGAAAGTCGAAGAGAATCCCGCCGATAACCGCTGGGATCGGCGGAAAAGCGGCGGTAGCGGGGCGTTTCGCCGCCTCTTAGAGGATACCATTATGGTAAAAGTTGAGCGTGGGATCGCTATCAACCCTCAGCGACGGGCTATCTGGGGGCACTCCTACGGTGGATTATTTGTTATTGATGCCTGGCTGACGTCATCCCGCTTTCAGCTCTATTTCTCTGCCAGTCCTTCTCTGGGAAGAGGTCAAGCCGCGCTGTTAGACAGAATGGTCGGGGCAAAAGGCGAGGCGTTTAATCGGAACGCCTTATTCCTGATGGAGGGCGCGGTTGCGACGCAGCGCGGTTCTTCCGCCGGGGCAGTGGATACGCGCAGTAAAGTTCAGCAGACGGTTTCCCGGCTCAGGAAAAATGGCGTTGCGGTCAGCTGGTGGCCTTATCCCGGCCTGTCGCACGGGGCAATGTTCAGTGCCTCGTTGCAAAGCGCGCTGCTGACGATAAGCGGGACCGAGAATAACCAGGCGTTACTGCAGATAAAACAGCCTGCTGTTGAGCAGAGATGATAAACCTGTTTGATCTATTCAGGCCACACATCTGCCGGGTGGCGACTTAACCGGCTTACGAAAACCGGCAATTTCACCATGGGCTCAATCCCGCAAATCTGCAGATTCGCTATCATCTGTCGATTCACATCGTCAACTTAGGCTTACCGGGTTGTGACGATAGGCCGTCAGCTTTGCGCGCATCCCGCTGCTGCTGTTATTGACCGCGCTTACCACGCCGGTGGTAGCGCCGCCAACCTGGAATAGCGCTGAGGCTTTATTTAATTAGCGGAGGAAATTTACCCGAGCGAACCAGCAGAGTTTAGTCATGAATAGGCAAACTCTGCAGTTTCGTTGCTTAAGGCAGTTGGCGGTAGGCTTCGTCGGTCACCGGCTCCAGCCATTCGTTAGATGCGCCTTCGGCAGGGACGGCAACGGCAATATGGGCAAACCAGCTGTCGGCGGCCGCGCCGTGCCAGTGCTTGACGCCTGCGGGAATATTCACAACATCGCCCGCGGTTAGTTCTCGCGCCGGTTGATTCCACTCCTGATACCAGCCGCGTCCGCCCGTCACCAACAGGATCTGCCCGCCTTTATGGTGAATATGCCAGTGGTTACGGCAGCCGGGCTCAAAGACCACGTTACCAATATTGACCCCTTCCGTGGAGAGCATATTCAGGTAGCTGGTGCCCTGAAAATACTGCGCATAGGCCTCATTTTTCTCCCCTTTGGGAAAAATGCCGTTACCGTCAAATTGTTCGTTCATGGTGTCTCCACATTTCAGTTTCGGGCGTTTAAGCAGCCCATCTGGACTGGCAGAACAAAGTGTAGAGAAGGTTTGATTAAATGATAAGATGGTCAAATATGAATACACTGGTGCAAAAAATTCACCAATGATGAGCAAAGAAAAACTCAACGATCTGCAGGCCTTTGTCACCGTAGCTCAGGAGCGAAGTTTTACCCGGGCGGCTGCAATGCTGGGGGTTTCCCGGTCGGCATTGAGCCATACGCTGCTGGGTCTGGAAGAGCGTCTGGGGGTGCGGTTGTTAATCCGCACCACGCGTAGCGTGTCGCCCACCGATGCCGGAAATCGCCTGCTGGCCGTACTGGCGCCGCGGCTGAATGAAATAGAAAATGAACTGGCTTCGCTGCGCGCTTCACGGGATAAACCCGCCGGCACGGTACGCATCACCGCCAACGATCATGCCATTGTCACCGTGCTATGGCCCCGCCTGCATCCATTATTAAATCGATATCCGGATATCCATATTGAGTTCAGCGTTGGCTATGAGCTGACCGATATTGCCGCCGGGCGCTTCGATGCCGGCGTGCGGATGGGCGATCAGGTGGACAAAGATATGATTGCGGTGCGCATTACGCCCGATGTGCAGATGGCGGTGGTTGCCGCGCCCGGCTATCTTTCCGGCAAAGCGGCGGTGGCAAGGCCTGAAGATCTGATGGCACACAACTGCATCAATTTGCGTTTGCCCACCCACGGCGCGCTTTACGCCTGGGAGTTTGCAAAGGGCAGCCAAAAAACCAGCGTTCGCGTCGAAGGGCAAACCGTTTTTAATAATACTTTTTTGATGATTCAGGCCGCTTTGGACGGGGCAGGGATTGCCTATGTTCCTCACGACCTGGCGGCGAAATATATCGCTAACCGACAACTGGTGCCGCTGCTGGCCGACTGGTGCCCGGTTTTCCCGGGGTACTATCTTTATTATCCTGGCCGGAATCATCTTCCGACGGCGTTTACGCTGGTGGTTGACGCCCTGCGCTGGCACGCAGAGGGTAAGTTGCGCAGCAAAAGGGTGAAGTAAGACGGGGTTATTGCCAGAAAAGCAAAAAGCCTGCTTGAAAGCAGGCTTTTTAGAATTTGGCTCCTCTGACTGGACTCGAACCAGTGACATACGGATTAACAGTCCGCCGTTCTACCGACTGAACTACAGAGGAATCGTGTGAACGAGGCGAATACTACTGGTCTCGTATTTTTGTGTCAACACTAAATTTAACTTGCTGATTCAAACGGCTAAATTTAGTGCAGGTCGTTGTTTTAGTGTACTGCCGGGCTATCGCCATCCTCCTGCGGGCTATTCTCGCGTAATCTCTCCAGCGGATCCTGGCGATAGAAATGGCAGAAACGCTGCCAAAGCGCGGGAAAGCGTGGGGCAAACAGCTCAGGGGCGCTGAAGAAGTATTCAGAGAGCACCGCAAAACATTCGGCAGGGTCGCTGGCCGCGTAAGCATCAATACTGGCGGCGCTTTCGCCGACCAGATCGATCTCATCCTGAATATTGTTCATCGCTGCATGGAGATCGTGTTCCCAGCCAGCGACTTCGCGTAGCGGAATGAAGGGTACGCCGCTTGCGCGATCGCCATTGCGGGTATCCAGCTTATGCGCCACTTCATGGATAATCAGATTGAAGCCAGAAGCGTCGAAGGAGTCCTGAATATCCAACCAGTTGAGAACGATCGGCCCTTGTTGCCAGCTTTGCCCTGATTGTACGATTCGCTGGCTATGCACCAGGCCGATATCATCTTCCCATTCGTCGTCGACAACGAACGGAGCAGGGTAGATGAGCACCTCGTGAAAACCATCTAACCACTCGATCCCCAGTTCGAGAACCGGCAGGCAAAACAGTAGCGCAATACGCGCGCTCTGCAGGTGAGTGAGCTCAAGCCCCTGTAATGCAACCAGACGCTTTTGCTGCAAAAAGCGGGAAGCCATTTGCACCAGCTGCTGCTGCTCATGGTCGGAGAGGTTGGCTAACACAGGGATGGCAAGCGCCTTTTCCCAGGGGATTTCCGCGTTGCCGGACTCTTCATCTACTTTCCAGGGCCATTTAAACATCATATTGCTCGCAAAGTCGTCACTTGAACTGATTTAAAGAGACAGGAACTATTAAAATGCCAAAGAACCTGGCATTATAGCAACCTCAACAGCGGAGAGATGCCGGAGCGGCTGAACGGACCGGTCTCGAAAACCGGAGTAGGGGCAACTCTACCGGGGGTTCAAATCCCCCTCTCTCCGCCACTATTCAAACACTTACGTGATTTCCTTTCAACGACTCCCGTCACAAATGGTATCGTGCCTTTTTAAGGCTACAATCATCATCTTCCTGGTTTACTGCTCTGGCAATCGTTAGAGATTGCAACATTGTGTGTTTGACTCGTCGCGATGCCAACGGTTTACAGATGAGGTTCGCCGTTAAAAAACAAAAAACCCGCACGAGGCGGGCTTGAGATAAATGCACTAAACAATCTTAGAACTGGTAGGTGATACCTACAGCGAACTGATCGTCAGTTGATGCGCCAGTGATATAAGAATCTTCGTCATCCACCAGGTTGAATTTGTATGCGGTGTAAACGTTGAAGTTCTTGTTGAAGTAGTACCAGGTACCCAGTTCAACGTAGTTCATGATATCGGCATCACGGTTACCGTTCAGATCTTTGCCTTTGGCATAGACGTAGCCCAGGGACGGACGCAGGCCAAAGTCAAACTGATACTGAACAACGGCTTCAATATTCTGAGTCTTGTTAGCAAAGCCACCAGACTCCATGTGAGTCATGTTATGGGACTCACCGTACATGACAGATGCGTAGACGTTATTAGCATCATATTTAGTGGCGAGGCTCCAGACTTCAGCGTTTTCGCCTCTGCGGTCCGCAGCCTGTTCATCAGTACGGTCAGAGTTGCTGTATGCGCCAACGAAACCGAAGCCGTCGATGTTATAGTTAACGGAGAAACCGAAGCCGTCGCCGTTGGCTTTAGCGCGGTCAGTGTCGTTGTTTTTACCCTGATACTGCAGAGCAAAGTTCAGGCCATCTACCATGCCGAAGAAATCGGTGTTGCGGTAGGTTGCTACGCCGTTGGTACGACCGGTCATAAAGTTGTCGGTATAAACCAGACCGTCTCCCCCCCATTCAACCAGCATGTCGGTGTAACCTGCCGCGTCATAAACCACGCCGTAGTTACGACCATAGTCAAATGAGCCGTAGTCGCTGAATTTCAGACCAGCAAACGCCAGACGGGTATCATCAGCCTGCTGGCCTTCTGGTTTGTCTGCTTTGATATTGTATTCAAACTGGCCGTAACCGGTCAGTTCGCTGCTGATCTGGGTTTCGCCTTTAATGCCGAAACGCGCATAGGAGGTATCGTCGGAGTTGTTGTTGTCGCCATCATGGGTCATGATGTGCTCGCCAACCATTTTGCCGTAGAAATCGAGTTTGTTGCCGTTCTTATTATAGATTTCTGCTGCATTAGCCGCGCCAGCGACTAATAAAGCTGGAACCAGAATTGCCAGTACTTTTCTTTTCATTATATATTCCCTTTTAATCATAATTAATATGAATTGTGTCACTCCCTCCGGGTTGACTATTTGATACTAGCGATTAAGTTCATTTTTCTTTAAGTGAAATATGTAAGTAAATTATATCTAATATTACAAAATGTTTCTGTTATATTCATTATATTTAAATTCTATCATTTTGTGATGACTTATATTTTGTTTTTATGCTTAGAGATAACAATGGGTTATGTGTTTCAATTAAATTATTCTTGTTACAAATAAGTTGCATGAAGATTATGATTGGTTTTTTTGTATTTATATACTTAATGTATTATTTAAATGACTCGCAAGGAGCAATTTCGTGCAACGAGAAGGCGTTTTCATGCGCGTGGTTTAATAAAATTAAATATGGTAAATGCAATGCAGATGCCGGCAAAAATGACCGCGAGAATGTATTTTTTATCATTATTTTGTATTATTTCAAACGGCAACGAATTGATTAAGTATATATGGCGGCCTCTCTGGTATTGAACAAAACTCGCGCACTCGGGCGTCCCGGCTAGTAAGAACTGCTACCTTGCAAGAATTTTCATTATATAATGTGATGAATATCACTATTTTTCACTGCGTCCGTGATGTTGGTTGTTGAATATATGGAGAACAATTTAATGGAAGAGAAAGCGAAAAGAAGCCCTGGCGGGAAGCTGGCACTATGGGCGTTTTACGCTTTTTGCGGCTATTTCCTGTGGGCGATGGCGCGTTACTGGTGGGTTGTCGGGCAGATCCAAAGCGTACCCGGCGCGACGATTGACGGTGAGCTCGGTTCAACGACAGGGAAATGGATCGGCGCGCTGCTGGGATTTCTGGTATTGGGCATTGTCGGCGCTATTCTCGGCGCAATTGCCTGGTATACGCGTCCTGACCCGCAGATGTATGAACATCACGAATAAAGTTGCTATGCTCGTTGCTGACCTGATCTCAAAGGAGCGCGCATGGATCTTTATCAATGGCAGCAACGATTTGAAGCCTGGCTAAGTGAACATCACTCGCAAGGGGATGCCGCTCACGATATTTCACACTTCCGCCGGGTATGGGCCACCGCGCAGCAGCTGGCCGAAGAGAGTGATGCTGATCGGCTGGTGATCCTCACCGCCTGCTATTTTCACGATATTGTCAGCCTGGCGAAGAACCATCCTGAGCGTAGCCGCTCTTCGGCGATGGCTGCGGAACAAACGCTGACTATCCTGCAGTCAGATTTTCCCGATTTTCCGCCGGAGCGCTACGCGGCGGTTCTGCACGCCATCGAAGCGCATAGTTTTAGCGCGGGGATGGCTCCCCGCAGTGAAGAAGCGAAAATTGTCCAGGATGCCGATCGGCTGGAGGCTTTGGGGGCGATTGGCCTGGCGCGCGTATTCGCGGTATCCGGTGCGCTGAACAATATCTTGTTTGATGCCGACGATCCCTTTGCCGATCGGCGTGAACTGGATGATAAAAAATACGCGCTGGATCACTTCCAGTGCAAGCTGCTGCGTTTACCGGAAACGATGCAGACAGAAAAGGGTAGGGCGATGGCGCTGCACAATGCGCGCTTTCTGGTTCAGTATATGGCCAAGCTCAGCGCCGAACTTCGCGGAGACCCGATGTCTCTTGATGACAAGGTTTTGCAGCGCTTTGATCCACTAGCATAAAACTGCCCGCGCTATTTATGGTAACCTCTGCAAAAATAGTCGGGCTGGTTGAGGTTATGGCGCAAAATTTATCCAAGGAAAATCCCCCGTCTTTTAAGGTTGAGCATACCGAAGAAGACGCGCAGACGTTATTGCGCCAGCTAATGGCAATTTATGACGTTAAAACGCTGGTGGCGCAACTGGTTGCCGTCGGTGAGCAGCACTGGAGCCCGGCTATCCTCAAGCGCGTTGCGACGGTATCGCGCGCGGCAGGGCGCATAAGCGCGCAGGAGCAGGCACATCTTCGTTCGCTCCTGCCGCAGCCTCCAGCGCATCATCCCCACTATGGATTCCGCTTCGTCGACCTGTTCGCCGGCATCGGTGGTATTCGTCACGGTTTTGAGGCGATTGGCGGGCAATGCGTGTTTACCAGCGAATGGAATAAACATGCGGTGCGCACCTATAAAGCCAACTGGTACTGCGATCCTGAGCAGCATCGCTTTAATGAAGATATCCGCGACGTCACGCTGAGCCATCTCCCTGAGGTGAGCGATGAAGAAGCCGCGCAGCATATACGCCAGGCAATCCCGCAGCATGACGTACTGCTGGCCGGCTTCCCCTGCCAGCCTTTTTCACTGGCCGGCGTCTCAAAGAAAAATGCCCTTGGACGCGCTCATGGTTTTGCCTGTGAAACCCAGGGAACGCTGTTCTTTGACGTGGTAAGGATCATCACCGCCCGCCAGCCGCCAATTTTTGTGCTGGAGAACGTCAAAAACCTGAAGAGCCACGACAAGGGGCGGACCTTTCGTATCATTATGCAGACGCTGGATGAGCTGGGTTACGAGGTTGCCGATGCGGCGCATACCGGAGCGGACGATCCTAAGGTGATTGATGGACGCCATTTTTTACCTCAGCATCGGGAACGGATTGTGCTGGTGGGTTTCCGGCGCGACCTCCAGCTCCATGAGGGGTTTACCCTGCGCGATATTGCCCACCTCTATCCTGCCAGCAGACCTACTTTTGGCGAGCTGCTGGAACCCACGGTTGACGACAAGTTTATCCTCACCAGGGTGCTATGGAAGTATCTCTATCGCTATGCGCGTAAGCATCAGGAGCGAGGGAACGGTTTTGGTTACGGGCTGGTTGATCCAACGAATCCGCACAGCCTGGCGCGTACGCTCTCTGCCCGCTATTACAAAGATGGCGCGGAAATCCTCATCGATCGCGGCTGGGATCGGCCGTTAGGCGAAAAACATTTTGATGACCCGGAGAATCAGTTGCGTCGTCCGCGCAGGCTGACGCCGCGGGAGTGCGCGCGTCTGATGGGTTTTGAGACGCCGCAGGGGTATCGTTTTCGTATCCCGGTCTCGGACACTCAGGCCTATCGCCAGTTCGGCAACTCGGTCGTGGTGCCGGTATTTGCTGCGGTAGCGAAGCTGCTGGCGCCGCGAATCGAAAAAGCGGTAGCCATGCGTGAGCAAGAGATTAACCATGGCCGACGTCCACGATAAAGCCACCCGTAGTAAAAACATGCGCGCGATCGGCACCCGCGATACGGCAATTGAGAAACGGCTGGCGGGGCTGCTGGCGCGTGCCGGTTTTTCCTTTACCGTACAGGACGCTGCGCTCCCCGGCCGCCCGGATTTTGTGGTATCAGACTATCAGTGCGTAATCTTTACTCACGGCTGCTTTTGGCACCATCACGACTGCTATCTGTTTAAGGTGCCCGCGACGAGAACCGAATTCTGGCTCGACAAGATAGCCAAAAACGTGGTGCGCGATCGCCGGGATATCGGGCGACTGGTGGAGCAGGGATGGCGGGTGCTGGTGGTCTGGGAATGCGCGCTGCGCGGGCGAAAGAAGCTTAACGACGAAGCGCTGGGCGAACGACTGGAAGAGTGGATCTGCGGCGGCGATCGGTGCGCGCAGATCGATACTCAAGGCATAGGTCTGTTAGACGTTACTTCTGCGCCTTACAGGACGTAATCTCGCGACGAACCGGGAACAGGTATTTGCCGAGCGTCACCAGAATGACCGCAAAAATTATGATGCCGAGCGCCAGCCACTCTACGGGAGATAAGCTTTCCCCGGCAAAACCGGTGCCCAGCAGGACGGCGACTACCGGGTTGACGTAGGCATAGCTGGTCGCCACGGCTGGCGTCACGTTACGAATTAAATACATATAGGCGTTGATGGCGATAAGCGATCCGAAGATAGCCAGATAGGCGACGGCAAAAATGCCGGACCATGATGGCATCTGGGTTAACTTTTCCCCAGTCAGTGAGGACGCTATCATTAGCACGATCCCTGCCGCCAGCATCTCAATGGCGCCCGCCATCATTCCGGTCGGTAGCTCGATTCGCGAACCGTAGACGGAGCCAAAGGCCCAGCTCATCGAGCCGATCAGAATCAGCAGCGCTCCCCAGGGGTTACCATTCAGGTTGCCGCCGCTGTTAAGCAGAACAATACCTGCCAGACCTATCGCGATCCCTAACCACTCAAGCTTGCGGGTCGCTATACCAAAAAAACGGCTAAAACATAGGGTAAACAACGGTACCGTCGCGACCATGACTGCCGCAATACCTGAGGGGACGTGCTGGTGTTCGGCAAGCGTCACAAAACCATTGCCTACGGCCAGCAGCAAAACGCCGATCAGCGCCGCGTTGAGCAGCGGTTTGCGCGACGGTAGCTTATGGCCCGTGGCCAGCAACCAGGCGAGCAGCACCGCGCCAGCGGAAAGAAAGCGCACGCCAGCCATCATCAGCGGAGGCCAACTGGCGACGCCAACGGCGATAGCGAAATAGGTGGAACCCCAGATGATATACAGCGCAAACAACGCCCCGATGAGCGGCAACAGCTGACGGGTAGACATACTTCCTCACGACGGTGCAGAGATAGAAAGGAGACGTATAGTAAACGTGAAAACTATCGTGCTGGCGAGCGCTTTAGTTAGCCTGCCGCGGTTAAATTTATGTTGACTAAGGACGCCAGTGGGCGAAAAAGCGCTTTTGCTTCATACTTCATGAGGAACAATCATAAATGAAGGAATGCAATTTTGGCGGGAAGTAGTCTATTAACCTTATTGGATGATATTGCCACTTTACTCGATGATATTTCGGTCATGGGGAAACTGGCGGCAAAAAAAACGGCAGGCGTATTGGGTGATGATTTATCGCTTAATGCTCAGCAGGTAACCGGCGTGCGGGCCAACCGTGAATTGCCGGTGGTATGGGGCGTAGCTAAAGGCTCATTGATCAATAAAGTGATTCTGGTGCCGCTGGCGCTGTTGATTAGCGCTTTTATCCCGTGGGCGATTACGCCACTGCTGATGCTGGGTGGCGCCTTCTTGTGCTTTGAAGGCGTCGAGAAGGTGGTGCACACTCTGCAGGCGCGTAAACATAAAGAGGATCCGCAGGTTCGCCAGCAGCGGCTTGAAGCCCTGGCCAATCAGGACCCGATGGCGTTTGAACGAGATAAGGTAAAAGGCGCGGTGCGCACAGATTTTATTCTGTCTGCGGAAATTGTCGCGATTACCCTCGGGATTGTAGCTGAAGCGCCGTTATTAAATCAGATTCTGATTTTGTCCGGCATTGCGCTGCTGGTGACGGTGGGGGTGTACGGTCTGGTGGGGGTTATCGTCAAGCTTGATGATATGGGCTACTGGCTGGTGGAGAAAAGCAGTGCGCTGGCGCAGTGGACAGGGAAAGCTTTACTGGCGATTGCGCCTCGTCTGATGAAGGTGCTGTCCATCGTCGGCACCCTGGCGATGTTCCTGGTCGGCGGCGGCATTGTGGTCCACGGTATCACGCCGCTGCACCATGCCATTGAAAATCTGGCTCAGGGGCAGAATGGCGTCATTGCCTCGCTGCTGCCAACGGCTGCAAATCTGGTGCTGGGATTCATTATTGGCGCCATCGTGCTGGCCGTGGTGAAAGCGATAGCCGCTCTTCGCGGTTCTACGAAGTAAATGTGCTATCTATCATGCAAAGTGGTTCACCTTCGTCTAAGGTAAATCTGTTTCTTCCTGATACCGGAGGCAAAAATGGTCTTGTTGGTCAGTGATGAAGTGAGACGCAAAAACGGCGGCCCCCGCATGGTCGTTACCGGATTCGCCAGCGGCATGGTGGAATGTCGTTGGTATGACGGTTACGGCGTAAAGCGCGAGGCATTTCGTGAGGATGAACTTATCCGTGGAGGAGGAGGGAAGCTGAACCGCACCTGACCCTCCATCAGCGCCCGGCATCCGTCGGGCGTTTTCATATTGTGAATTATTTTACCAACAGGGAGCGTGGATGAAGTTTGCTTCTTTAACCGTGCTGCGAGAAAACGATGGATAAGCTGATGTGGGTGAAAAAGCTGCGCCAGATTTTAAGCCCCGGATATGTGGTTAACCTCTGTTTTTTTATCGTCTTCTGCTTCTCTACGCTGTTGATATGGCGTGAGATCAAGGTTCTGGAAGAAGCCTACGTCGCTAACCAGCGCAACAACCTTGAAAACGTGGCACATGAATTTGACAGCCTGCTGCAATTTAATATCGACAGAATGATTTTTTTTCGTAACGGCATGCATTCCGCGCTGGAGACGCCGTTAGATTTTGCCGTGCTGCGCAAGGCCGAAGAGAGTTATTTAGCGAAGCGACACGATCCGATCTGGTCAGTTGAGATTCACAATCGACGAACGCTGCCGGTCTACGGCGTTGCCGATGCCTTTATCGACGGCGACGAACTTCTTTCCCGCGACACTCCCTTTTCCGGGAACGAGCTGATGGCTACCCTTGAACTCGGTTATATGCTGCGCCTGGCCAATAACAACCGGGGTTTCGCTAAGCGTATGATGTACGTGTCGCGCAGCGGCTTTTTTATCACCACTGAGCCGCTGAAAAATTCGACGCAGGCGCTCGCGCTCTATTCCCAGGCTACGAGCGATGCCTGGTTTACCCGCCAAACGCAGCGTAATAACCCTGCTCGCGGTATCGTATGGCAAACGGTTCCCGGCGATGAATCGCCGCGTGAAATACCGGTGATAACGGCGTCTATTCCGCTTGATTTCCAGCGTTTCTGGCTCGGTGTCCTGGCGATGGACTTCTCGGTACAGGAGATGAAGGCGTTTCTGGTCAATGCGATAAAGACGGGTGAGGAAGGCGAGTATCAGCTTTATGATAATCAACTTAATTTGATAGCTTCTTCTGCGCCGGGCAACGTGCTGACGCTGCTGTCTACACATGAACAGGAGATGCTGAAGCGCGCTTTTGCTGGTGAGAATCAGGGGGGGATTCGCCTGGTTACCCGTTATATCAGCTGGGAGAAGATCCGCAATTTTGATGGGGTGCTAATCCGTATTCACACTATTCAGGAGGGGGTACGCGGCGACTTTGGCAGCATCACTATTGCCCTGGTGTTGATGTGGTTAATGTTCACCCTGATGTTGATGATCTCGTGGTTCGTTATTCGGCGAATGGTGCGCAATATGAGTATGCTGCAGACCTCCCTCGAATGGCAGGCATGGCATGATGCGTTGACCCGCCTGTTAAATCGGGGGGCGTTATTTGAACGCGCCACGGCAGCTGCTCGCCAGAGCGAACGCCTGAAGCGTCCAGTGGCGGTGATTCAACTCGATCTTGATTACTTTAAAAGCGTTAACGATCGGTACGGGCATCATGCGGGGGATCGCGTGCTGACGCTGGTGGCCAGTACTATCGCCAGCCATATTCGCGAAGGCGATTTTGCAGGGAGGGTTGGCGGAGAAGAATTCTGCATCGTCCTGCCTGGTACCAGACTAAAAGAGGCGACGGCCATTGCAGAACGGATCCGTATACGGGTCAATAGTCGTGAAATTTTACTCGGCAACAGCGCCTCTTTACGTATCACCGCGTCGTTTGGAGTGAGCTGCAGTGAGGATTCCAGCGACTACAGCTTTGAGAACCTGCAGTCGGTCGCCGATCATCGTTTGTATCTTGCCAAGCAAAACGGGCGCAATCAGGTATGTGCGGACGGGTGATGTATCATTTATCGTGTGAATAAAATGAATTTAAATCATCCGTTTTGGCTATTTTAGTGAGATTATTCTTAAAAACATTGAGCGATGCGCAAACGTTCGTGGAAGAATAAATAGCGAGAGTCCTTGCCTGGCGAGCTTTGCCAGCGCAGGCGTCTTTCTTGACCCCATTTTTCAATAATTTACTCCATGAATGTTTGTTGTCATGCAAAATAATTGAGGGTAATGTTTGTAGCGCATCGGATATCCTGGTGTAACGAATTTTCAAGTGCTTCTTGCATTAGCAAGTTTCATCCCGACTCCTGCGAGTCGGGATTTTTTTCGCGCAACGATCAGCGATTAGCTTCGGTAACGCTAAAGTCATGGATATCGAGTTCAAAGGCCTCGGCCAGCTCGCGCCAGGTATGGTAACCCCGGCCATCAATGCTGACGTGATGAGGATCGTCTTGCGTTCGCTGGACTTCACTTTCGCTGATTTCATTAATCGCCGCCAGCAGGGCGTCAACATCAACGCTTCCCGTGCCTTTGTGCTCTTTGGCGATTTTCATTTCGGCTACCTCGCTTAACTCAGACAGGGCTCCTTAAGTATAGACGGTCTACAAAAACAGCAGTTGCCCGGCCGGACACTGCGCGATCGGCAGTTTTGTTCTACACTGGCTCAAAAATAGAGGAGATGAGTTATGCAGGTAAACGATCGTGTCACGGTGAAGACCGATGGTGGCCCACGTCGGTCGGGCGTTGTGCTGGCAATAGAGTCGTTTAGCGAAGGGGTCATGTATCTGGTTTCGCTGGAGGATTATCCGCTGGGGATCTGGTTTTTTAACGAGCACGGCCATCCTGACGGTATATTCGTTGAGCGGGAAGAGTGATTCGCCGCGAGTAAACTGGCGGCAGCGGCCGCCAGCGTTTTTCAACGCAGGTTGACGTGAATTCCGGATGTGATGTTTTCGGTCAGGCGGACGATGTGATAAATCACCTGTTTATTGTGGGTTTGAATCTTCTTTTTAATATTGCCCTTGTGCGAGGACACGGTCTTGGCCTTAATGTTCATCTGCGCTGATATGTGCGAGGTTCCGTGTCCGGCCATCCACATCTGAAGCATATTTGATTCGGTCTGGCTTAAGGTCAGCGTGGGAATATTAATCCGGGCAGCACGATAGTTCTCATATTTAAGACGGTTGGCGAGAATGTCATCAAGGTCTTTTTCGGTCAGCGATTTCGAGCACACGAGTAAGTTTTTGCGCACCAGCAGGTAATGGTCGAAATGAATATTGGCCAGCGACATAAAGATAATGAATAGCGTGGCGGGATACTGGCTGATGATTTGTCGGACAAGCTGGTTGCTCTCTTCATGATGAATAAAACAATCTTCATTGATAAATACTACGGCAGGGCGGCTGGCCTCACACATTGCCTTCAGGTTTGACGCACTCTGTACTTCTGCGATCTCACGCTTCTTTACCCCCCTGCTTGTCAGGTACCCGGTTAATCCCAGCCGGGTGAAGCTGCATAAATCCATGATAATCGTTGACATGACCCATCCTCAATCAACACGTAACGATAATTTATCCCTCGCCGACAAGCGCGATGAAGTCCATTTTGTTAGCAATTAAAACGACCGCTGCCGTGGAACCATTAGGCAGCCTGAACTATTCCTTAATATGCCCCTAATTTGCCAGGAATATTCTCAAAGTAAAGACGACAAAAGGCTATGTGGAAGAAATAAAAACATTAAATACCCGTCATATATAAGTTTGGCATTTTTACGCTTTTTTAAAATAGGATTATCCTTATATTGAGTGGTTAAAATAACGTCTTCGAATTAATGGCATTAATGGAATGGATGAGAATAACTTAACATTCCATGGCTATTTTTTGCCATATAACGCGGTGCAGGCGGGCGCTCTGCTTAGCCTGTACTCGATTCCGGAAGAGTGGCGGGCTTACCGCTTTAATGCCACAATGCTTTTTTTATCGGTTTGTGGGATGAATGATGAAAAAGATGGTACTGGCTGGCGCGCTGCTAGCCCTGACCGGGTGCGTGCAGGTTGATAGCTACAGCGATGTTGTTAAAGCGCCGGCGCCTGCAGGGCTGGAGGGATACTGGCAAACGGCAGGCCCGCAGAGTGAAATGATGAGTCCTGACGCGATAGCGAGCCTTATCGTGACCAAAGAGGGTGATACGCTTGACTGTCGACAGTGGCAACGGGTGATCGTCCTGCCGGGGAAATTAATGAAGCGTGATGATGTGATCTATAACGTTACCTCCGCGTTAGATGTCTATCCGCTTGAGCGTGAAGGCAATACGCTGCGCTACGATCGTATGACGCTTAAACGGGTGGATCGCCTCACTCCGGAGTGTGAACTGGCGTGGAAAAAAGCGTCGGCTGATAAAAGCGGACGGTAAGCTTGATGCGGGCTGAATCCTTCTCAGCCCGCGAAGTTTTATAGTGCTTCCTCAATCACCCACACGCTTACGCTGCCGCCACTACAGGTGAAAGTCCCGTTTCCTTCATCGTCGGTTTCAATAACCTCATCGCGGTTGCCGAGAAAATCTCGCCAGCGTTTATTGCGGTAATTTTCGCCCAGAGGGAGCGTTTTTTCCCCATCGTCGCCGTTGGATAGTACGACCACGCAGCCCGGATCATCCTCGGTGCCGCTCCGGCTGAAGGCAATACAGTTCGGATGATCGAACCAGAGCGTTTGTACACCGTGGGCAAAACGCTGGCGGGCGTCGATCAGTTCGTGTAGTTGTTCGATTACCGGCATCTCAATAGCGTAGCTCTCGCCATCGCCACCGGTATCTTCATAGCTGGCGCCGAAGAGATCGGCATAAAAGACCGAGGGAACGCCGTTTTCACGCAGCAGAATCAGCGCATACGCCAGCGGCTTGAACCAGGCCTCAACCGGCGCCTCGAGCGCCTGCAGCGGCTGAGTATCATGGTTGGTCACCAGGGTGACGGCGTGGAATGGGTCGGCTTCAACCAGCGTGCCGCTGAAAATCTGGCTCATGTCGTAATCGCGACCCTGCCGCGAAGCTTCATGAAATTTCATCTGCAGAGGGGCGTCGAACAGCATCGTCTTGCCGTCAACCATGGCGATATACTGCTGAAGCTTATCAACTTCGTGCGACCAGTATTCCGCGACGATAAACAGCGGTTTTGTCGCCACCTCCTGGACGTGTTCGATCCACTCTTTATAAAACCAGGCGGGGATATGTTTAACCGCATCAAGGCGGAAGCCATCGCACCCGGTCTGCTCCATTACCCAGCGCGCCCAGTATTTAATCTCCTCGGTAACCGCCCGATTGCGAAAATCGATATTTTCGCCCATCAGATAGTCGAAGTTGCCCATTTCATCATCGACCTGATCGTTCCATCCGTCGCCGGTGTAGTCATTGACGAGTTTAAACACGCCATCTTCTTCAGGATTCTCTATATGATCGATCCCGCTGAAGCACTTATAGTCCCAGATGAATTCAGAGTATTTACCGGCGCGGGCGGGGAAGGTGTAACGCGTCCAGGCCTCGCACTCAATAATCTCATCAGAGATTTGCGTACGATCGTTTTGATCAACGCGCTGAATGCGTACCGGCTCTTTTTCATCGGCCCCCATTTTGTGGTTAACCACAACGTCAAGCAGCACGGCGATATCGTGCTGGCGCAGCGCGGAGATTGCGGCGAGGAGCTGGTCTTTATCGCCATATTTGGTGGCGACTGAACCTTTTTGGTCAAACTCGCCGAGGTCAAACAGGTCGTAGCAATCATAGCCGACAGAGTAGCCGCCGGAGGCGCCCTTGTAGGCAGGAGGCAACCAAACCATGTTGATGCCGATTTCGTTAAGGTTTGGCGCGAGGGCTTCGACTTCACGCCATAATTCGCCGCCGGTTGGGTAGTACCAGTGAAAGCACTGCAGTAACGTGGGGTTTTTCATCTTCCTTGCTCCAGACGTCATCAAGCTGACCATTGCAGTATGAGAGATATCCAGCAAAACGGAGATGTTTTCGATACGTTTTCGCTATGCCCTAAAAGGCACCATATATAATAATTCGGAATAAGATGTAGCATATCGATGTTGGTGACTGAGGCTAAACGCCTTACACTGCAGCAAAATATCACTCTGTTAGGGGTATCTAATGAAATTAGCACTTCTGGGTCGTCAGGCGCTGATGGGCGCAATGGCCGTCGTTTTAATGGCTGGCGTCAGCGCAAAAACCTTTGCGGCTGAAAACCTGCTTAATCAGGTCAAAGAGCGTGGCACTCTACGCGTGGGTCTGGAAGGGACTTACCCGCCGTTCAGCTATCAGGGAGATGACGGTAAGCTGACCGGTTTCGAGGTGGATTTTGCCAACGAACTGGCGAAACATCTGGGCGTAAAGGCTGACCTTAAGCCCACCAAGTGGGACGGCATGCTGGCTTCGCTAGATTCTAAACGTATCGATGTCGTGATAAACCAGGTCACCATTTCCGATCAACGTAAGAAAAAATATGATTTCTCGACGCCCTATACTGTTTCAGGGATTCAGGCGCTGGTGAAAAAAGGGAACGAGGGCGTGATTAAAACCGCCGCTGACCTGAAAGGTAAGAAAGTCGGCGTGGGTCTGGGCACCAACTATGAAGAGTGGCTGCGTCAGAACGTCCAGGGCGTCGACATTCGTACTTATGATGATGATCCGACGAAATATCAGGATCTGCGCGTGGGCCGTATCGACGCCATCCTGGTTGACCGCCTGGCGGCGCTGGATCTGGTGAAGAAAACCGGCAATACCCTTGCCGTCACTGGTGAAGCCTTCTCCCGCCAGGAATCCGGCGTCGCGCTGCGTAAAGGTAACGAAGACCTGCTGAAAGCGGTTGATGGCGCCATTGCAGAGATGCAAAAAGATGGCAGCCTGAAGGCGCTATCGGAAAAATGGTTTGGCGCTGACGTCACGAAGTAACGGTCGGCGGTGAAAAAAGGCGCTCCTGATAGCGCCTTTTTTTATTTCGCGCTTCACAGCGTGCATAATTAAGGATAATTCAGTCAGGAGGTTTTATGTCACTGCAAAATTTAACCCTTTTCCCGCGTCTGGAGCTGATCGGCGCGCCGACGCCGCTTGAATATCTGCCGCGCCTTTCCGATTATCTCGGTCGTGAAATCTTCATCAAGCGTGATGACGTCACCCCGCTTGCAATGGGTGGTAATAAGCTGCGCAAGCTTGAGTTTCTTGCGGCTGATGCGCTGCGGGAAGGTGCGGATACGCTGATTACCGCCGGAGCCATCCAGTCGAACCATGTCCGTCAGACGGCAGCGGTGGCGGCAAAACTTGGCCTGCACTGCGTGGCGCTGCTGGAAAACCCAATGGGTACCCGGGCTGAGAACTATCTGACTAACGGTAACCGATTGCTGCTTGATCTGTTCAATACCCAGGTCGAAATGTGCGACGCGCTGACCGATCCTGATGCTCAGCTGGAAGAGCTGGCGACCCGCATTGAAGCTCAGGGCTATCGTCCCTACGTGATTCCGGTGGGCGGTTCGAACGCGCTGGGCGCGCTGGGCTATGTGGAGAGCGCGCTGGAAATTGCTCAGCAGTGCGAAGGGGCGGTTGAGCTTTCCTCCGTGGTCGTCGCATCCGGCAGCGCCGGTACGCATGCCGGTCTTGCGGTGGGACTTGAACAGCTGATGCCAAATGTCGAGCTTATCGGCGTAACGGTATCGCGCAAAGTAGCCGACCAGCTGCCAAAAGTCGCCGCGCTGCAGCAGGCGGTGGCAAATAGCCTGGAGCTGGAAGCAAAGGCCGGTATCCAGCTATGGGATGATTACTTTGCGCCGGGTTACGGGATACCGAACGACGAAGGAATGGCGGCGGTCAAGCTGCTGGCGCAGCTGGAAGGTATCCTGCTGGATCCGGTCTATACCGGAAAGGCAATGGCCGGACTGATTGATGGTGTCAGCCAGAAGCGCTTTAAGGATGAAGGCCCAATCCTGTTTGTTCATACCGGCGGCGCGCCTGCGCTGTTCGCCTATCATCCTCATATCTGATGCAGAACACATAGAATGCAAGAGAGTATCCAACTGGTTATCGATTCCGCGCCTTTTCTACTGAAGGGCGCGGTATTTACGCTACAGCTCAGCATCGGCGGCATGTTTTTTGGCCTGGTGCTGGGGTTTATTCTGGCGCTGATGCGCATGTCACCCATCTGGCCGATTAAATGGCTGGCGCGGATGTATATCTCCATCTTTCGCGGAACGCCGCTGATTGCGCAGCTGTTTATGATCTATTACGGCTTGCCGCAGTTCGGTATTGAGTTGGATCCTATTCCCGCAGCTATGATTGGCCTGTCTTTAAACACCGCGGCCTACGCGGCAGAAACGCTGCGCGCGGCGATTGCCTCCATTGATAAAGGACAGTGGGAGGCGGCGGCGAGTATTGGTATGACGCGCTGGCAGGCGATGCGCCGCGCGATTCTTCCCCAGGCCGCACGGGTGGCGCTGCCGCCGCTTTCCAACAGCTTTATCAGCCTGGTCAAAGATACCTCTTTGGCCGCGACTATCCAGGTGCCGGAGCTGTTCCGCCAGGCTCAGCTAATCACCTCGCGCACGCTGGAAGTTTTCACCATGTACCTGGCTGCTTCGCTGATTTACTGGGTAATGGCAACGGTGCTTTCCACGCTGCAAAACTATTTTGAAAATCAGCTGAACCGCCAGGAGCGTGATCCAAAATGAGTGCGATTGAAGTAAAAAACCTGGTGAAAAAATTCCATGGCCAAACGGTGCTTCACGGTATCGACCTTGAGGTTCAACAGGGCGAAGTGGTGGCGATTATCGGACCCAGTGGTTCAGGGAAAACCACGCTGCTGCGCAGTATTAATCTGCTGGAACAGCCGGAAAACGGTACCATTCGCGTCGGCGACGTGACCATCGATACCGCGCGCAGCCTCGGTCAGCAAAAAGCGGACATCCGCCGTCTGCGTCAGCATGTGGGCTTCGTGTTTCAGAACTTTAATCTTTTTCCCCACCGTACGGTGATGGAGAACATCATTGAAGGGCCGGTGATCGTCAAAGGGGAGGATAAAAATGAATCCATCGCCCGGGCGCGTGAGCTGCTGGCCAAGGTGGGGCTTACCGTTAAAGAAAACAGCTACCCGCGTCGTTTGTCCGGCGGGCAGCAGCAGCGCGTGGCAATTGCTCGCGCGCTGGCGATGCGCCCCGATGTCATCCTGTTTGATGAACCAACCTCGGCATTGGATCCCGAGCTGGTGGGGGAGGTGCTGAACACCATACGTCAGCTGGCGCAGGAGAAGCGTACGATGGTTATCGTTACCCATGAGATGAGCTTTGCCCGCGACGTAGCGGACCGCGCTATTTTTATGGATCAAGGGCGTATCGTTGAACAGGGAGACGCGAAATCTCTTTTTGCCAATCCTCAGCAGGCGCGTACCCGCCAGTTCCTCGAAAAATTTCTGATGCAATAATCTCAGTGCCCAGGCCGCTTCCGCTAAGGCTGAGGGGAGCGGCCTGCTAAACGACGCTTAACCGAGTTTCGGTAAAAGTTAAAAGTCCAGCCTCAGGACATAATCAACGCCGATATATCTGTCAAGGTTTTGTGCCACAACTGCGGGCATACTTTTCACGCATCAGGCGCTGTTGCCGGCCGCCATCTAATAAATGCGATGGCTACCATATTTTATACATATAAGCAGGATTTATGTGTTAGTTTTATGTATTTATAATAATGATTATCACTCAGGAGTTATTTGGTCAGTTATGAGGGACAATGATTTTTTCAGCTGGCGGCGGGAAATGCTGCAACAATTTCAGTCAGCTTCTGCAGGCGAAGGAGTTTTTCATCTACTCCAGCAGCAGGCACAAGCGCTGGAATATGACTACTTCGCGCTCTGCGTACGGCATCCCGTGCCTTTCACTCGCCCCAGGGTAACCCTGCAATCGACCTATCCTCCGGCCTGGATGTCGCATTATCAAGCCGAGAATTATTTCGCGATTGACCCGGTACTGCGCAAGGAGAATTTCCTTCGCGGGCATCTACCCTGGAACGATAAGCTATTCCACGACACCCCTGAATTATGGGACGGTGCGCGCGATCATGGCTTACGCAAGGGGGTAACGCAGTGCCTGACGCTGCCTAACCATGCACACGGATTCTTATCCGTCTCAGGAACCAGCCACAGCCAGGGGCCCTTTGAGGAAGATGAACTGGAGATGCGCTTAAGAACCCTGACCGAACTGAGTCTGCTGACGCTCTTGCGGCTGGAGGACGAAATGGTTATGCCGCCGGAAATGAAATTTAGTCGACGTGAACTGGAGATTTTGAAATGGACAGCGGAAGGCAAAACCTCGGCTGAGGTCGCAATGATTCTGTCTATCTCAGAAAATACCGTCAATTTTCATCAGAAGAATATGCAGCGAAAATTCAATGCGCCAAACAAAACGCAAATTGCCTGCTACGCGGTAGCGACGGGATTAATTTGATCTTATAGGTTGTTCTGCGTGCCAGACGTAAGACCGGCTGTTAGTCATACCTTCAGCCGGTGAATCATTACTGACGATATGCCTGCTTAATTTGCTTAACGGTGCTGGAGAATACGGCAGCCTGAGCCACATCTTCCATCTGCGCAATTTGCTTTTCCATTTTAATAATCACTCGGCCTGCATCAGCCTGACCCATGGCCTGCAGCATCAGCGTCATCATCGCTTTCAGGCACGAAACTTCCTGTGCCAGTTCTTGATTATTTTCCGCAGTGGAAAAATCTGGTGTGCTCATCGATATCCTCGTTTGCTTTCTGCGCAAATGCGCATGTCTAAAAGTGAAGGCGGCGCAGTATACCACAAGCAAAGGAAAAAAAAGGAGTGCTTGATTTTCGTTCTCTCATTTGAATGGTGAATGTTTTAATTGGCTGAATAATACGTAATCATGAGATGTAAGCAGCTTAATTTTTTCCATGACGCCGTTTCACTGTTAATATTTGTTACATATTCAGGCGCATATTTCTCATCTACGCAGAGTGTTGTGTTTTTACGTAATCTGTGTGATGAATGTTAAAAAACAACCGTTTCGCAACTCTATGTTAAGTATGGCTTTCCAGCAGGTGTGCAGGCAGATTTCCATAATTGCCTAAGAAATCTTTTCCAGGACATTTTTTGACTTTTAAAGTTACGCTAAAACCCGGTAATATGTAGGAGATAAGCTATCAGTGGCGTTATCCCTAATTCTGGAGAATATTCCTTTGATCAACGTCCTTCTTGTTGATGACCACGAACTAGTGCGCGCAGGGATACGACGCATTCTGGAAGATATAAAAGGGATTAAAGTTGCCGGCGAGGCCTGCTGCGGTGAGGATGCCGTGAAATGGTGCCGCGCAAATCCCGTTGATGTAGTCCTGATGGATATGAACATGCCGGGAATCGGCGGCCTTGAGGCTACGCGAAAAATTGCCCGTTCCGTTGCTGATGCCAAAGTGATTATGCTGACCGTGCATACGGAAAATCCGCTGCCGGCGAAAGTCATGCAGGCCGGCGCCGCTGGCTACCTCAGTAAAGGCGCTGCGCCGCAGGAGGTAGTCAATGCGATTCGTTGCGTGGCTTCGGGTCAGCGTTATATCGCATCCGATATCGCTCAGCAGATGGCGCTCAGCCAGATTGAACCGGAAAAGGCCGAATCGCCGTTTGCCAGTTTGTCTGAGCGAGAATTGCAGATTATGCTAATGATTACTAAAGGTCAGAAGGTCAACGAGATATCAGAGCAGTTAAATCTGAGTCCCAAGACCGTGAACAGCTACCGCTATCGCATGTTCAGTAAATTGAACATTCACGGCGATGTGGAGCTGACGCACCTGGCAATTCGCCATGGCCTGTGCAATGCGGAGTCGTTAGCAAGTCAGTGAGTGATGTTTTTGATGCAAAAGCTTTCCTGAAAACCGTAACCAGCCAGCCGGGCGTCTATCGTATGTATGATGCTGGCGGTACTGTTATCTATGTAGGCAAAGCAAAAGATCTGAAAAAGCGGCTTAGCAGCTATTTTCGCAGCAACCTGGCTTCGCGTAAAACCGAAGCGCTGGTGGCGCTTATTGCCCAGATTGACGTTACCGTGACCCACACCGAAACGGAAGCGCTGCTGCTTGAGCATAACTATATTAAGCTTTATCAGCCGCGCTATAACGTGCTGCTGCGCGATGATAAATCCTACCCCTTTATTTTTCTTAGCGGCGATACGCATCCCCGCCTGGCGACGCATCGTGGAGCCAAGCATGCGAAAGGCGAATATTTCGGTCCGTTCCCCAACGGCTACGCCGTTCGCGAGACGTTAGCGCTGCTGCAAAAGATCTTTCCTGTCCGCCAGTGCGAAAACAGCGTTTATCGCAACCGCTCGCGGCCGTGCCTGCAGTACCAAATTGGCCGTTGTCTCGGGCCATGCGTTGCCGGGCTGGTGAGTGAGGAAGAGTATGCTCAGCAGGTCGACTACGTACGCCTGTTCCTGGCGGGTAAAGACGATCAGGTACTGACTCAGCTGATTGCCCGCATGGAAAAAGCCAGCCAGGCGCTGGAGTTTGAAGAGGCTGCGCGGATCCGCGACCAGATTCAAGCCGTCCGTCGGGTAACGGAGAAGCAGTTCGTCTCCAATACCGGGGACGATCTCGATGTTATCGGCGTGTCGTTTGATGCCGGAATGGCATGCGTCCACGTGCTGTTTATACGCCAGGGGAAAGTCCTTGGCAGCCGCAGCTATTTCCCCAAAGTGCCGAATGGTACCGAACTGGGTGAAGTGGTGGAAACGTTTGTCGGGCAGTTCTATTTACAGGGCAGCCAGATGCGGACGCTGCCGAGCGAGATCCTGCTGGATTTCAACCTCGGCGACAAAACCCTGCTGGCGGATTCGCTCTCAGAACTGGCCGGACGCCGGGTTAACGTACAGACCAAACCTCGCGGCGATCGCGCCCGCTATCTGAAACTGGCGCGGACTAACGCCGCGACGGCGCTGACCACCAGGCTTTCTCAGCATTCAACGATAACTCAGCGCCTGCAGGCGCTCGCGACGCTACTCAAACTCCCCGCCGTCAATCGGATGGAATGTTTTGATATCAGCCATACGATGGGCGAACAGACCGTCGCGTCGTGCGTGGTTTTCGATAGCAACGGACCGCTGCGTGCGGAATATCGCCGCTACAATATCACTGGCATCACGCCCGGGGACGATTATGCGGCGATGAATCAGGTACTTCGTCGTCGCTACGGCAAGGCAATAGAAGAGAGTAAGATCCCCGATGTCATCCTGATCGACGGCGGTAAAGGCCAGCTTGGCCAGGCGAAAACGGTCTTTGCCGAGCTGGACGTGCCGTGGGATAAAAGTCATCCGCTGTTATTAGGCGTGGCAAAAGGCAGCGATCGCAAAGCGGGCCTGGAGACGTTGTTTTTCGAACCGGAAGGCGAGGGCTTTAGCCTGCCGCCGGATTCCCCCGCGCTGCATGTCATACAGCATATTCGCGACGAGTCGCACGATCACGCCATTACCGGCCACCGTAAAAAACGGGCAAAAGTAAAAAGCACCAGCACGCTGGAAACCATCGAAGGGGTGGGGCCAAAACGCCGACAGATGCTGCTGAAATATATGGGTGGTCTGCAGGGACTGCAGAAGGCCAGCGTCGAAGAGATTGCGAAAGTACCGGGTATATCTCACGGTCTGGCAGAAAAGATCTTCTACTCGTTGAAACATTAGGGGCTCTGTAGCAACATAGGGCTAATTTTTACTTACAACAGATAGTTACCCGTTACCATGCAATTTAATATCCCTACGTTGCTTACTCTGTTTCGCGTCATTCTTATTCCATTCTTTGTACTGGCGTTTTATCTCCCGTTTAGCTGGGCTCCTTTTGCCTGCGCGCTGATTTTCTTCATCGCGGCGGTGACCGACTGGTTTGATGGCTACCTGGCGCGTCGCTGGAATCAGAGCACTCGTTTCGGCGCTTTCCTTGATCCGGTTGCGGACAAAGTCATGGTGGCGATTGCGATGGTGCTGGTGGCCGAGCATTATCATACCTGGTGGGTAACGTTACCGGCCGCTACGATGATCGCGCGCGAAATCATCATCTCCGCGCTGCGCGAGTGGATGGCTGAACTGGGTAAGCGCAGCAGCGTAGCGGTATCATGGATTGGTAAAGTAAAAACAACGGCCCAGATGGCGGCGCTGGTGTGGATGCTGTGGCGGCCAAATATCTGGGTTGAATGGGCGGGGATAGGGCTATTCCTCGTGGCGGCGGTGCTGACGCTGTGGTCGATGCTGCAATATCTGAACGCCGCGCGCGGGGATTTGCTTGATCAGTGATCGTTTCGGCGCAATTTTCAGCAAACAACACAAGGTTTTGAAAAATATCGTTGACTCATTGCGCCAGGTAAGTAGAATGCATCGCATCGAACGGCAGCACAGTCTGGCAGACGATAACAAAATCAACTAATTAGCAAATTAGCTTGATGATGCGGGAATAGCTCAGTTGGTAGAGCACGACCTTGCCAAGGTCGGGGTCGCGAGTTCGAGTCTCGTTTCCCGCTCCAGTTTAAGACATCGGCAGTTGCGGGTGTTAAAGCATTAAGGCGCGTTAGCAAAGCGGTTATGTAGCGGATTGCAAATCCGTCTAGTCCGGTTCGACTCCGGAACGCGCCTCCAATTTCTATCCCGAGCCCGGATGGTGGAATCGGTAGACACAAGGGATTTAAAATCCCTCGGCGTTCGCGCTGTGCGGGTTCAAGTCCCGCTCCGGGTACCATTGGGATAAAACAGAATAATCAAAGCAATAAGCAGTGTCGTGAAACCACCTACGGGTGGTTTTTTTGTTTTTGTCCCTTATGAAAAACCGCTTCAGCGCTACCTCGCGATCGTCGGGTACATTTTGTCATAGGACAAAATACTTTTCTGTTGCTATTATCTGCCAGCACTCAATCATTATCTCAATAAGTGGGGATGAAATGTTTACTGGCCTCTGCGCTTTTCCTCTGACTCCGTTACATCCACATGGCGTTGATGAATCGGCATTTGCCCGAATTGTCACTCGTCTCGTCGAATCTGAGGTCGATTCCCTCGGCGTACTTGGCTCCACCGGAAGCTATGCCTGGCTTAGCCGTGAGCAGAGAATGCAGGTGGTGCGCCAGGCAAAATCGCATGCCGGACCCATTCCGTTGATGGTCGGCATAGGGGCGCTGGGGACCGATCAGGTTCTCCGTCTGGCTGAAGACGCGCAGATGGCAGGCGCCGGCGCGCTGCTTCTGCCAGTAATGGCTTATCAACCCCTGACAGACGAGGAGATTTTGACTTTTTACCAGACCGTCACCCAACAGGTCTCCGTCCCCGTCTGCGTTTACGACAATCCCGTTACCACGCATGTGACGACTTCGGATGAACTTAAAGGCGCGATCGCCGCGCTACCCGGGATCGCCTCAATTAAAATCCCCGGCCCCGCGAAAAATGAAACCGTCCGCCGGATTCAGAGCCTGCGGCGCCAGCTACCGGCAGGGGTGAGTATTGGCATTAGCGGGGACGCCTGCGCGGCCGATGGCCTGAATGCCGGCTGCGAAGTCTGGTATTCGGTGTGCGGCGGCCTTTTCCCGCAGGTCGCCAAAGAGATAACCGCGGCGGCAGCGCGAGGGGACGCTGAGCAGGCGACGGCAATCAGCGCCAGGCTCGCGCCGCTGTGGATGTTATTCAGTAAATATGGTGGCAGCCTGCGAGTGACCGCCGCAGCGGCAAGTATCCTCGGGCTGTGTGGGGAGGATTGCTTACCGCGACCGCTGCTTCCGCTTTCGTCGGATGCCTTTAGCGAAATTGCGGAAACACTTCGCACGCTGAAGCTCCTGTAGCCGGGTAGTTTTCTTTCGCTATTTCCGCTACTGTAAGCGCCATTTTTTACGACGATGAGCCTGTTTATGAAAACTGGACCCCTGAACGAAAGCGAAGTGGAATGGCTGGATGATATCCTGTCGAAATACGCGGTAGAAGGCACCATCATGGATGTTGCTGAACTGGATGGCCTACTGACGGCCATACTCTCCGGGCCGACCGAGATTGAGCCCGCGCAGTGGCTGATTGCTATCTGGGGCGGAGCGGATAATGTGCCGCGCTGGGCCAACGATCGCGAGCGGGATCGCTTCGTCAACCTGACGCTGCAGCATATGAGCGATATTGCCGAGCGTTTAAGCGACTATCCCGATCAGTTCGAACCGATGTTCGGCAGCCGGGAAGAGGAGGGGCAGGAGCTCACCATTGTTGAGGAGTGGTGCTTTGGCTATATGCGCGGCGTGGGATTAAGCGACTGGTCAGCTCTGCCTGCCGAGCTGCAGGCAGAGCTGGACGCCATCGCTCTGCACGGTACCGAAGAGCGCTTCGAGGCGCTGGATGAACTATCCGCGGAAGAGTTTATCGCCAGCGTTGAGCGAATTCGTCCTGCGGCCCTGGCGCTTTACAACTACTGGACTGAGCACGCTCAGCCTGCACAAGTTCAACAGCCCATCAGGAATGAGAGCAAGATTGGGCGCAACGATCCTTGCCCGTGCGGCAGCGGTAAGAAATATAAGCAGTGCTGTTTAACGAAGTAACATCAGGGGCCGAATTGGCCCCTTTTTTATCCCACCGCCGGCAGTAATCCTGCGACTATCGCAAACTGAATCACTACGATAGCGATCCCGCAGAGCAGGACAAGCCACAGCGCCGCTGAACCGCCTGCGACCCGCCACGGGGCATCAGGGTGCTGTTGGCGGCTCTTCATTACCAGCAGCGAAGGCAGCATGAGCGCGAGCACGGCAAGCGCAACGCCCGCATAGCCTAACGCCATCACGAAGCCACGCGGATAAAATAGCGCGAAGGCCAGCGGAGGCAAAAAGGTAATCAGACCGCTCTGTAGCCGGCCACCGGCGCTGTTCTGGCGTTGAAACAGATCGGCCAGATAGTCGAACAACCCAAGCGCCACGCCGAGAAATGATGTCGCCAGCGCCAGGTCGGCGAACAGATGGACCGCCAGCTCAACGTGCGACGATGCCACCACTTCACGGATGGCCTCCAGCAGGCCATTGAGCCCGGCATTCTGCGCCAGCAGCGCGGTAAACGCAGGAGAGTCAATGCTGCCCAGCGTCGCCAGCTGCCAGAAAATATAGGCGACCAGAGGAATAAAGCTTCCGATGATAAATACCCGGCGCAGCTTGCGAATATCGCCGCCCAGGTAGCTCACAATACTGGGTATGCTGCCGTGAAAACCAAAGGAAGTAAAAATCACCGGAATGGCCGACAGCGCCAGCCCCTGCTGTAGCGGCAGAGTCAGCAGGTTTATCTGGTGAATGTGCGGCAGCAGAAGCGCGAGCATGATGGCGAGGAAAATAATCTTTGCGCTGAATAAAAAGCGGTTAAAAAGATCGACCAGCGAAGTCCCGATGCAGACGACCGTCCCACCGATAGCGGTAAAGATCAGAACGCCTGCCGCAGGAGGCAGCGTCCAGTCCAGCCACTGATTGAGGCTTGAGGCCAGCAGTTCGCCGGCGCCGCTGATATAGGCTGCCGTGAGCGCGTAAAGCAGAAACAGCATGCAAAAGCCGGTTGCCCATTGCCCGTATCGGCCCAGATAGCGTGCCGCCAGCGAACCCAGACCCATGTCGGCCGGCACGTGCTGGTAGACTTCCAGCAGCAGCAAAGCGGTATAACACATTAGCGCCCAAAGCGTTATCAGCAAAGCTAACGTTACGCCGAAACCTACGCCCGCCGATGCCAACGGCATGGCTAACATCCCTGCGCCGATGGTGGTGCCGGCGACGATTAAAATACTACCCAGAGTGCGGTTCTTCACGCTTTTCACTATCCATTACGGCATTCACAATTCATTATGCCGCGCAGAGTATGTGAAATCAGTCGCTTCGTCAAATGAGGGTTACAGGCTTTGTAATGAGAACTTTACAGTAACACAGGGTTTGCTTCAAAGCTGCGCTGGCGCAAGAATTCGCCGCCCGGGCTGGTATATTCTGCGGGCTTTACGGGAGAGAATATGCAATCGATTCATGGTCACGAAGTGCTGCAAATGATGATCGCCTCAGGCGAAACTTACACCGTGGCGACGCTTGAAGCGGCCATCGTCGCGCGTTTCGGTAAAGAAGCCCGATTCCACACCTGCTCGGCGGAAAATCTGAGTGCGGCGGAACTGGTGGCGTTTTTGCAGAAAAAAGGCAAGTTTATTGCCGCTGAAGAAGGGTTTAATACGCACGAAAGTAAAATTTGCCGCCATTAATACGGCAGCGGGCGCTGGAGCCTCGCTGCCGGCTTAATTAATTTTGCGTGTCGAGCGTTGCCAGCTCTTTATCAATAAAGTACAGACCTTCGCCGCTTTTACCTGCGAGGGTTAATTTATCAATAACCGATTTAAACAGCTTCTCTTCTTCGTGCTGTTCAGCAACGTACCACTGCAGGAAATTAAACGTCGGATAATCCTGACTGGTCATTGCCGCATGTGCCAGTTCATTAATTTTTTGCGTAATTAACTGTTCATGTTCGTAGGTCGCACGGAATAGCTCGTCAAGAGAGGCATACTCGGCAAACGGCGACGCGATAGCCGTGATGCAGGGCAGACTACCGGTATCGGTCAGGTAGTCGAACAGGCGCTGCATATGAGTCATCTCTTCCTGCGCGTGGCGACGAAGAAACGCCGCCGCGCCTTCAAAGCTGTGGTAACTACACCAGGCGCTCATTTGCTGATAAAGCAGAGAGGAATAAAGTTCAAGATTCATCTGCGCATTAAGCTTATCGATCATTTCAGTTTTTAGCATCTGGCTGCTCCGGGAAAAAAGAAATAAGTTTTAGTGCGCACACTATAATTTGTTATTAATTTATTTGCAAAAAGTAAATTAATAAATTCATTTATTAATAATGCAAATGGGAATAACACGCATTGGCACTTTTAAAATAATGAGAATGGTTTTAATTCCTTATTTCGTTCACTTCGCCGTTGGGCCAAATTTCGCCGTGTTAATCCGATCCCCCGCACACAGACCTGGCCTGAGATGACGCGACTTGCCTCAGGATGAGGCGGCGTCCTGGCAGGACGGAAGGCAAAAGTGTGAGGCGAGATGTAATTTATAAAACAACTTTTCATAAAAATTGAAAGTATGTTCGTAAGGTAGTATTGTCATAGCAACGCTAACGAACTATCGCGGGAAAACCCGCACAGCATTCAGGAGAGTAAAGCATGAAAATCGCACTGATGATGGAAAACAGCCAGGCGAACAAAAACGCCATCATCCTCAATGAATTAAACGCCGTTGCTGACGAGAAGGGCTTCCCGGTTTACAACGTCGGGATGAGCGATGAAAACGACCATCACCTGACCTATATCCATCTGGGCATTATGGCCAGCATCCTGCTGAATTCGAAGGCGGTCGACTTTGTGGTTACCGGCTGCGGCACTGGTCAGGGCGCGCTAATGTCGTTAAATATTCATCCGGGCGTAGTTTGTGGCTACTGCATCGACCCTGCGGACGCCTTCCTGTTTGCGCAGATCAATAACGGTAACGCGCTGTCTCTGCCGTTTGCGAAAGGATTTGGCTGGGGTGCAGAGCTGAACGTACGCTTTATCTTTGAAAAAGCCTTCACCGGCCGCAAAGGCGAAGGCTATCCGCCGGAGCGTAAAGAGCCTCAGGTGCGTAACGCCGGCATCCTGAACGCGGTCAAAGCCGCGGTGGTTAAGGAAAACTATCTGGATACGCTGCGTGCGATCGATCCGGAGCTGGTGAAAACTGCCGTTTCCGGCCCTCGCTTCCAGCAGTGTTTCTTTGAGAACTGCCAGGATAAAGAGATCGAAGCGTTCGTTCGCCAGATCATCGGTTAATCGATTAACACATCCTATGCCAGGCCAGCGCTGCTGGCCTTTTCGTTATCTATTTCTTTTTGTTCGACACGCTGCTACCCGCATCTTTTGTCAGATGCAGAGTATCAATCATGCCGACCAGGCAAATCAGCGCAATAAAGATAAACGACAGGCGGAAGCTGATGCCCGGAAGGTGAGAAAGCGTAAGCCATTCACTGAACTCTTCCCCAATACGAATACCTATCGCTCCAAGCGTTATCCCAAGTCCAACGGCCAGCTGGGATGCGGTGCTGAACAGCGTATTGGCATAGCTCATTTGTCCGGAAGGAACATCGGCAAAAGCGAGGGTGCTGATGCCGGTAAATTGAATCGATCGGAAGACCCCGCCGAGATAGAGAATTACAAAGATGAGCCAAACCGGCGTATGCGGGGTTAAAAAAGCGCAGGCCAGCAGCGATAATACGTTTAATGCGCCATTGATCAGCAGCAGACAGCGAAAACCCAGCCAGCGAATCAGCGGCGTTGTAAGGGGCTTGATGGTGAAGTTGCCGACGAACACCGCCAGCACCAGCAGCCCCGAGTGGAAGGGATCCATGCCGAAGCCGACCTGAAAAAGCAGCGGCAGCAGAAACGGAACGGCGCTGATGGAGGAGCGGAACAGCGAACCGCCGTACATGGTGACCCTGAAGGTGGGGATCTCCAGCGCATCAAGGCGCACCATCGGCCATTCAGCGCGGCGGAAGTGCCGTAACGAGAAAAGCATGCAGCCCAGGCCTAACGCCAGCAGCGCCAGGGTCTGCCAGCCCAGAGGCTGACGATCGCCGAGAAGCTCCATGGCGGCAACCAGGCTAACCATCGCCACCGAGGTCGCAAGAAAACCGGAAAGATCGAACGGGCGGCGCTCTTCTTCCCGAATATCCGGGATGATGCGCAGCGCCAGGGCAATCGCCACAAGCCCGAGCGGCACGTTAATAAAGAAGATCCAGTGCCAGCTGGCGTAGCTGGTGATAAATCCGCCCAACGGTGGGCCAATAATAGGCGCCACCAGCGCCGGCCAGGTCAGAGTGGCAATCGCTTTAATCAGCTGATGCTTCGGTGTGGTGCGCAACACCGCCAGGCGGCCCACGGGCACCATCAGCGCGCCGCCAATTCCCTGAAGAATACGCATGGCGACAAACACATCGACATTGGTCGACAACCCGCAAAACACCGAGGCGAGGGTAAAAATCGCCAGCGCCAGGCTAAAGATTTTCCGCGCGCCGAAGCGATCGGCGATCCAGCCGCTGGCGGGTATCAGCACCGCAAGGGTAATAAGGTAGGCGCTAATTCCAATGTTGAGATCCACGGCCGTTACGCCGAAGTCTTTCGCCATGTCGGGCAGGGCGGTGGCGATGACTGTGCCGTCGAGGAACTCCATAAAAAACGCGCCGGCCACCAGCAGAGCAGGTGCTGAAAAAGAGCGGTTGTCCCTGGAAGAGATGTTTGTACTCATCGTTGTATCGCTGCCATTGCTAAGCGATCCCGGATTCACCTGGAGCCCGCAGCTCTTAACTATCCGAAATAACTCACTTTTGTTGAATGTTTAAATTTATTTTGTAAATAAAACGTGATTTATCGCACATTGAGATTGATTTTTGTGATGCAAGTCATATTATAGCCGTGTAGATATTAACACCTGCATAACAAAAATGGAGCCAACCATGAAACTGCGCAAAATTCTGAAGAGCATGTTCGAAAACTACTGTAAAACCTTTAAAGACGTACCGCCTGGCGCTATGTTCTGATAAAAAAACCTGCTGCGGCAGGTTTTTTTATATCCGAGGAATTAGGGTACTATTACGCTCCTGTAAAAAGGAGTGAAAAATGTCTCAACATCTTACCGAACACGACGAACTGGTCTCTGACGTTGTTGCCTGCCAGTTAGTTATCAAGCAGATCCTCGACGTCATCGATATCATCGCCCCTGTCGAGGTGCGCGAAAAAATGACTACCCAGCTGAAAGCCATCGATTTTGCCAGCCACCCGGCCTCGGCTGACCCGGTGACGCTGCGGGCGGTACAAAAAGCCATCGCGCTGATTGAGCTGAAATTCACCCCACAGGAAGAAGCGCACTAGCGGCGTGAGCCCCGCCATCAACGCGATAGCGGGGCGTTATTGCTGATTAATGGGACACGGCGGTTTGAATGACGTTCTCCTGCGCATTCTTGAACAGTTTGCTGTTGCCCCAGCACTCTTCATAACGATGGCCAACTAAATCTTCCACGATAAGGCGAACGTCCGGCGCGATGTCGGCAATTTTGCCTCCCGCTTTAATGCGCGCGACTTCCTGTAGCACCACCAGGTGGGCCTTGCGATCGAGCTTCATCTGTTTACTGAACACGATGGCTGCCAGCGCCAGTAAAATCACCCCTGCGCAGAATACCACCGCAATCGCGGTGACCGCACTTTCCGGCTGCGTGTGCGCCTTTGACTGGAACCCGTAGAAGCTGAGGATAGCTCCCATTGTAAAGACGATAATCGAGCGCAAAATTTTACCTGAGAAAGTCATGGCGCCTGCATAGATCCCCTCGCGACGGCGGCCGGTGTAAATTTCATCGACATCAGCCAAAAAGGTGTAAACGGTCCAGGGAATGTAGTAGACGCCGCCGGTGCCGAGACCGAACAGCACCGTGATGCCAAACATCAGGATGGTGGCCAGGCTTGAAGGCAGGTGGAAGAACCACAGCGAGGTGTAGAGCAGCACGGCAAAGATGACCACGCTCAGCGCCAGAATATACGGCTTACTGAAGCCTTTCTTCACGCACAGGCCGATAAACAGGGCCGTTGATACCAGCTGCAGAATTGAGTTCAGGCTGTTGAGCCCGGCCACCATCGCCGGATCGTGTTGCAGCACGAAGATGACGAAGTAAGTGAAGATCGACGCAAACAGCCATTCGGCGCCGAAACCGCAGAGATACATACCAAGGTGTTTACGGAATACGCGCAGATAAAAGGTTGAGCGCATATCTTTGGCCAGCATAAGCAGCGTATTGAGTAGCCCCTTTTTCTCCCCCGAGCTTTTTTCCTCTTCGCGCGGTCGTTCCCAGCTGCAGTACCACAAACAGGAGATGGCCACGATAAGAATGACACCGTAGGTCAGTCCGGTAAGAAAAAACGGGGTGGCGGATTCTTTGCCATAAAGCAGGATGAACTGCCCGGGGATAAATGCCGCGAGGAAGTTAGCCAGTTTGCCGAATATCGCTTTATAACCGGTGAGTTTCGAACGCAGTGAGAAATCATCAGTCATTTCGGTCGCCAATGTTTCATAGGGGACCATAATCGAGGTATAAATGATTTCAAAGACGACGTAGGTGCACAGGTAGTACCAGAAACCGAGACCTTCTACCCACAGCAGCGGGTAGAACATCATTAGCGGAATGCCTATCAATAAAAAGAAGCGACGGCGGCCAAAGCGTTTACCGAGCCGGGTTTTGCCAAAGTTATCTGTGAGGTAGCCCATCAGCGGGTTACTAATCGCGTCGATAATGCTGGCGACTGAGAAAATAAAGGAGGCTTCGATCAGCGTCAGCCCACAGAAGGTTGTATAAAAATAGAGCAGCCAGGCACCGCTGATCGCCAGTGCGCCGCTTCCCAGCAAATTTCCGCCGCCGTAGGCTAACTGATGGCGTAACAAAATCGGTCTTCCCTGCAGCCCGTTTGAGGCTGAAGCCGTATATCTTGCCATTAAAATAAACTCCGCGTTTTAAATTTTTGAAACGCTGTTTTTATATTATCAACCCAGGGTTTTAAACGTGATCCAGATCACCAATACCCTGCTAATTCCTCCGATTGAGCGGGAATGAGATCTGGTTAAAAGTTTTTAATGCCTTTCAGGAATAAAAACGGCGCCGAAGCGCCGAAAAAGATTGGTTCGCTGAGGGGCGATGAGGGCATTAAAGGCAGAAACACGCCTCTTTTTACGCTTTATCGCGCGCTCCGGTATTTGCCGACATGACGCTGGCGTACTGTTGGCTGACCAGTTCAAGCAGGTGACGATCGGTTTGCTGTTCGCTGGTCCCGGCCTGGTCCGCGCAGCGGACTTCATCCAGAATGGTCTCCAGCAGCATGCCATCCAGCTGCTGTTCTTTCGCCAGCAGCGCGAGGAAGCGTAGGGTGGATTCGTCGCTTTGCGCCTTCGCCTCTGCCGTCAGGCCGGAAAGCATGCTGCTGCGCTGCTGATAATCAGCAACGGTTTTGCTAAACAGGTCTTCAAGAGAGGCGCATTCCGCGCTGCAGGCTTCGTCTGCTTTAACCACAGGCCAGGCGCCGGAACTTTTCATAAAATCAAAGACCCGCATCATCTGCGTTATGCTGGATTGCGCTCGATTACGCAGAAAAGTGGCGGTACCGTTCAACCGCTGCTGAATACACCACTCGCTTAACTGCAGATACAAGTTGGAGGTATGGAACTCAAGATTCAATTGGTTATTCAGCTTTTGCACCATTCCTGGAACGACCATAACAATATCCTTATTTACTGTGCGGGAAGCGCCTGCGTCATATCCAGACGCGATTGTGACCAAAGGAGTTTGCGAAATTAAAACCAGCAGATGAAAAGCTCAGAATAATTCTATTCAGAACTTAAGCCCGAACCATGGAATTAAATTTCTTGTCTCAACGAAGATAGAATAGCGCTATATCTGAATTAAGAAAACTCTCAATGGTGGTTATTTACATTATGTTACAACATCTGGATTTAACTTTATACAGGCTGGAAATGTAATAGTAATCGCTTACTGTAGTACATTGTTATTTATATTAACTTTATGATTTAACACCTCTTTTATTGGCTTCCTGATTAAAAGGTAGTATCTCTAATATTTTTTATTGAAATTGTGTTTTAAAAATAACGATTCAAAATTCCTTTTTGTGATATCGTGCGTCATAAAAGCGAAGGCTGCACTGGTTCATCTTTTCGCCTGGGTAACTGAAAAGATGATGATAATTTAAAAAAAGATGTTTTTTTGTAAAAGGCTTATGACTACCACGCTAACGAAAGGAGACTGAAATGAAAAAAGTTGCGGTGCTACTGGCGTCGGGTTTTGAAGAGGGAGAGGCGATTGTGGTGGTTGATATCCTCCGCCGTCTGCATCTGAATGTGGAGCTTCTCTCCTGCGCCGAATCGCGCGCGGTGGTGAGCTACCACGATATCCCAATGGTTGCGGATAGCACTTTAGCCGAACGCGCAGGGATGCTGTACGACGCGGTGGTTCTGCCCGGCGGTCCGCAGGGAAGCGTCAACCTTGCCGCCAGCCAGGACGTCGTAGCGTTTATTACGGCCCACGATAAAGCAGGAATGCTGATCTGTCCGATCTGTTCGGCAGCCGCAAGGGTTCTCGGCGGCAATGGGCTGCTCAGGGGGCGACGCTACGTCTGTTCGGGGGAGTTATGGCAGAACGTGGCGGACGGGGAGTATGTTGATCAACCCGTAGTGGAAGATGCTAATTTGATCAGCGGTAAAGGGTTAGGCCATGTTTTTGATTTTTCTTTTACCGTTGCCGCTCGTTTATTGGGGGATGAGGTGCCGGTACGCAATCATGCGGAGCATATTTATTGCCGCTGGTAATATCGACAAGGATAACTCTGCTGATGATATAGAGAATATTGCTACAGCCTGCGCTAATTGTCTGACAATTAGCGCTTTTTTTATGTCATTTTTCGCTGTTTTTATGTACGCAATTACTGTAATTCCGCGATGTGATTGCGCTCTCGTATGGAGAAATAATTTCCGGTTAATACTATTTTAACAACGGCAGTCTTGATTGAGACTTTCCTAATGCCTTGTTTTGCGTCCGATAAAAAAATTAACTCTTAATTTTCCCTACATAAAAGCGAATTAAAGCTGGAGTTTACCATGCACAAATTTACTAAAGCGCTGGCGGCGATCGGTCTCGCCGCAGTTATGTCACAATCAGCTATGGCCGAGACGCTTAAGCTGGGTTTTCTGGTCAAACAGCCTGAAGAGCCATGGTTTCAAACAGAGTGGAAATTTGCCGATAAGGCCGGTAAAGATTTAGGTTTCGACGTCATCAAAATTGCCGTCCCCGACGGTGAGAAAACCCTCAACGCCATTGATAGCCTGGCGGCTAGCGGAGCCAAAGGCTTTGTTATCTGTACGCCCGATCCCAAACTCGGGGCGGCTATAGTCGCCAAAGCGCGCGGCTATGATATGAAAGTCATTACCGTCGATGACCAGTTCGTTAACGCCAAAGGCAAACCGATGGAGAGCGTACCGCTGGTGATGATGGCGGCCAGTGAGATCGGCGCACGTCAGGGGCAGGAGCTCTATAAAGAGATGCAAAAACGCGGCTGGGACGTGAAGGATACCGCCGTCATGGCCATCACTTCCGACGAGCTGGACACCGCCCGTCGTCGCACTACCGGATCGATGGACGCCCTGAAAGCTGCCGGTTTCCCGGAGCAACAAATCTACCGTGTGCCAACGAAATCTAACGACATTCCCGGCGCCTTTGATGCCGGTAACTCTATGCTGGTTCAGCATCCGAACGTCAAACACTGGCTGATCGTCGGCATGAACGACAATACCGTTCTGGGCGGCGTACGCGCCACAGAAGGCCAGGGCTTTAAAGCGCCTGACGTTATCGGTATCGGTATTAATGGCGTTGATGCAGTGAACGAACTCTCTAAAGCGCAGGCCACCGGTTTCTACGGCTCTCTGCTGCCAAGCCCGGATATTCACGGCTATAAAACCAGCGAGATGCTTTATAACTGGGTGACAAAAGATGTCGAACCGCCAAAATTCACCGCGGTGACCGACGTGGTGCTGATTACCCGCGACAATTTTAAAGAAGAGCTGGCTAAAAAAGGGCTGTAAGGCCGGTTGACCGGGCCTCTTGCCTTGAGCGAGAGGCCCTGTACAGAAAAGCGGAGTCGTTATGCAACAGTCTACCCCTTATCTCTCATTCCACGGCATCACCATGACATTCCCGGGCGTTAAAGCGCTGTCCGATATTAGCTTTGACTGCTATGCCGGACAGGTCCATGCCCTGATGGGAGAAAACGGCGCCGGGAAATCCACGTTGCTCAAAATCCTCAGCGGCAACTACGTACCCACTGCCGGCAGCCTACAGATCCAAGGCCAGCAGATGACCTTTACCCACACCACCGAGGCGCTGAACGCCGGTGTGGCGATTATCTATCAGGAGCTGCATCTGATCCCGGAAATGACCGTGGCGGAAAATATCTACCTCGGCCAATTGCCGCACAAGGGCGGGATTGTGAATCGGTCGCTGCTGAATTATGAAGCCGGCCTGCAGCTGCAGCATCTGGGGCTGGATATCGACCCGGAAACGCCGTTGAAGTATTTGTCGATTGGCCAGTGGCAGATGGTGGAGATCGCCAAGGCGTTGGCGCGGAACGCCAAAATCATCGCTTTTGACGAGCCCACCAGCTCACTGTCGGCCAGGGAAATCGACAATCTGTTTCGGGTCATCCGCGAACTGCGCCAGGAAGGGCGGGTGATCATTTACGTTTCCCACCGGATGGAAGAGATCTTTGCGTTAAGTGACGCCATCACGGTCTTCAAAGATGGTCGCTACGTGCGCACCTTTGACAATATGCAAGAGGTTAACCACGACGCTCTGGTACAGGCGATGGTCGGTCGCGAGCTGGGCGATATCTACGGCTGGCAGCCCCGTGAATATGGCAAAGAGCGTTTGCGCCTCGATCGGGTGAAGGCGCCTGGCGTACGGCAACCCGTTAGCCTTTCGGTGCGTAGCGGAGAAATCGTCGGCCTGTTTGGGCTGGTTGGCGCCGGACGCAGCGAACTGATGAAAGGCCTGTTCGGCGGCAGCAGAATAACCGCCGGTCAGGTTTATATCGACGGCGAGGCCATTGATATCCGCAAGCCGGCTCAGGCGATTCAGGCCGGGATGATGCTCTGCCCGGAAGACCGCAAAGCAGAGGGGATTATTCCGGTTCACTCGGTCCGCGACAACATCAATATCAGCGCCCGCCGCAAGCACATTCTCGCGGGCTGCGTCATCAATAACGCCTGGGAAGCGCAGAACGCCGACCAGCATATTAAATCGTTGAATATCAAAACGCCCGGCGCAGAGCAGCTGATTATGAATCTCTCCGGTGGCAATCAGCAAAAGGCGATTCTCGGCCGCTGGTTGTCGGAGGAGATGAAAGTCATCCTGCTTGACGAGCCCACGCGCGGCATTGATGTGGGCGCTAAGCATGAGATCTATAACGTTATTTACGCATTAGCGGCATCGGGCGTCGCGGTGGTCTTTGCCTCCAGCGATTTACCGGAAGTTCTCGGCGTAGCCGATCGCATCGTGGTGATGCGCGAGGGTGAGATTGCCGGAGAGCTGCTGCATGAACATGCCAATGAACAGCAGGCATTGAGCCTTGCCATGCCAAAAGTGAGCCAGGCAGTCGCCTGAGTAAGGAGTCTATGATGTCATCAGTTACCACTTCAGGTACTTCCCGGTCGGCTTTTAGTTTCTCCCGTATCTGGGATCAGTTCGGCATGCTGGTCGTTTTCGCGGTGCTGTTTATTGGCTGCGTAATTTTTGTGCCCAATTTTGCCTCGTTTATTAATATGAAAGGTCTGGGGTTGGCTATTTCTATGTCCGGAATGGTCGCCTGTGGGATGCTGTTTTGCCTGGCGTCCGGCGATTTCGATCTGTCGGTCGCCTCGGTTATCGCCTGCGCCGGCGTGACCACGGCGGTGGTGATTAATCTGACTGAAAGCATGTGGGTTGGCATCGGCGCCGGTCTGCTGCTTGGCGCAGTGAGCGGTCTGGTCAACGGTTTTGTCATTGCCCGCTTAAAGATTAATGCTCTGATTACCACCCTCGCCACGATGCAGATCGTCCGCGGTCTTGCCTATATCATCTCCGACGGTAAAGCGGTAGGGATTGAAGATGAGCGCTTTTTTACTCTCGGCTACGCCAACTGGTTTGGTCTGCCTGCGCCTATCTGGTTAACCGTTGCCTGCCTGATTGTATTCGGTCTGCTGCTGAATAAAACCACCTTTGGCCGAAACACGCTGGCGATAGGGGGTAATGAAGAAGCGGCTCGTCTGGCCGGCGTCCCGGTTGTGCGGACGAAAATTATTATTTTCGTCCTTTCAGGGCTGGTTTCCGCGGCGGCGGGCATTATCCTGGCATCCCGTATGACCAGCGCTCAGCCGATGACGTCCATTGGCTATGAGCTGATTGTCATTTCGGCCTGCGTGCTCGGGGGCGTATCGCTGAAGGGCGGGATCGGCAAGATCTCCTACGTGGTAGCCGGGATCCTGATTCTGGGAACGGTGGAGAATGCGATGAACCTGCTGAACATTTCGCCGTTCTCGCAGTACGTTGTGCGCGGCGTGATTTTGCTGGCTGCGGTGATCTTCGACCGCTATAAACAGAAAGCGAAGCGTGCGGTTTAATTCGTCCAACTTTTCAGTTTAATCCTAAACCCTCGCCAGCGCCCGTTGCGCTGGCGATGACTATCAAAAATGGCGATGCTGGTCACACTGTCTATACTTACATGGCTACAATAATTTAACACCCAGCATGTTGCTGGCCATGATAAGGAGGAAACAGGGTGGCTGACCAGATTTATGTACCGCCTGCGTTAACCGGAAACTACGCTTTTTTCTTTGACCTCGATGGTACCCTTGCCGGTATCAAACCCCATCCCGATCAGGTGGTCATTCCAGCCGATGTTCTGCAGTCGCTGCGCCAGCTTGTGCAGCAGCAAAACGGCGCGGTGGCATTGATTTCAGGGCGCTCAATGGTTGAGCTGGATGAGCTTACCCGTCCTTACCGGCTACCGCTTGCCGGTGTCCACGGGGCTGAACGCCGTGACATCAATGGTAAAACGCATATTGTCTCTTTACCGGATTCACTTCTGAAGGCGCTCTCTGCGCAGTTGACGACGGAACTGGATGCTTTGCCGGGATGCGAACTGGAAAGTAAGGGGATGGCTTTTGCTTTGCACTATCGACAGGCGCCGGAGCAGCAGCAAGCGGTGCTGGCGCTGGCGCAATCTATCGTCCAGCGCCATCCCATTCTGGCCCTGCAGCCGGGTAAGTGCGTGGTGGAGATCAAACCGCGTGGAGTGAATAAAGGTGAAGCGATAGCCGCTTTTATGCAGGAAGCTCCATTCAAAGGACGCAAGCCGGTGTTTGTTGGTGATGACTTAACCGATGAAGCTGGTTTTAGCGTTGTGAATCAATTGAATGGCGTATCGGTCAAAGTGGGCGGCGGCGAAACGCAAGCGCGTTGGCGTTTGCCTGACGTGCCCGCCGTTCATCTTTGGATTAGTAACATCGCGAATCATGGGCAACAACCAGATGCGCTAACCGACAGGAGAGATGGCTATGAGTCGCTTAGTCGTAGTATCTAATCGTATTGCCCCGCCGGATGACAAAAAGGCCAGCGCCGGTGGCCTTGCCGTGGGGATTATGGGGGCATTAAAAGCAGCCGGAGGTTTGTGGTTCGGCTGGAGTGGGGAAATCGGTGACGACCAACAGCCGTTAAAAAAAGTGACTCAGGGCAATATCACCTGGGCCTCTTTCAATCTTAGCGAGCAGGATCACGACGAATATTACAACCGCTTTTCCAATGCCGTTTTATGGCCCGCATTCCATTATCGTCTTGACCTGGTTGATTTTCAGCGTGAAGCCTGGGAGGGCTATCAGCGCGTTAATGCGACCCTGGCGGATAAACTGCTGCCGCTGATTGAACCTGACGATATCGTCTGGATCCACGATTATCACCTGCTGCCGTTGGCCAGCGAACTGCGCCAGCGCGGCGTCAATAATCGTATCGGCTTCTTTTTGCATATTCCGTTCCCGACGCCGGAAGTGTTTAATGCGTTACCGCCGCATGCGGAACTGCTTGAACAGCTTTGCGATTACGATTTACTGGGTTTCCAGACCGAAAGCGACCGACTGGCGTTTCTGGATTGCGTATCGATGCAAACCCGCCTGACGACGAGCGACGGCAAAAAGCATGTGGCCTGGGGAAAACCTTTCCAGACCGAAGTTTATCCGATCGGTATCGATCCGGAAGAGATTGCGCGCAGCGCAAAAGGGCCGCTGCCGCCGAAGCTGGCGCAGCTGAAGAGCGAGCTCAAAAGCGTCCAAAATATCTTTTCCGTTGAACGGCTGGACTATTCGAAGGGGCTGCCGGAGCGTTTTCTTGCTTATGAAGCCCTGCTGGAGAACTATCCGCAGCATCACGGCAAGATTCGCTATACCCAGATTGCGCCGACTTCACGCGGGGACGTTCAGGCTTATCAGGATATTCGTCATCAGCTGGAAAACGCAGCCGGCCGTATCAATGGCCAGTATGGCCAGCTGGGCTGGACGCCGCTTTACTACCTTAACCAGCACTTTGAACGCAAGCTGCTGATGAAAATCTTCCGCTACTCCGACGTTGGTCTGGTTACCCCGCTGCGCGATGGTATGAACCTGGTGGCGAAAGAGTATGTTGCCGCGCAGGACCCGCAAAATCCGGGCGTGCTGGTGCTGTCGCAGTTTGCCGGCGCGGCCAACGAGCTCCCGACGGCCTTAATCGTTAATCCTTACGATCGCGATGAGGTCGCTGCGGCGCTGGATAAGGCATTAACCATGCCTCTGGCCGAGCGTATTGCCCGCCATTCGGCCATGCTGGCGGTGATTAAGGAAAACGATATTCATCGCTGGCAGGAGCGGTTTATTGCCGATCTAAAGGAGATTGAGCCAGGGAGCGAGGAGAGCCACTTAGAGCGCAAGGTCGCCACTTTCCCTAAACTCGCCTGAGGCCAAGACGGTTAGCGCCTCCCCGGCGCTAGCCTTTTTCCAGACATACCAGCAGCACATCGACGCCGCTGCTGCCAACAATATCTTTTGCCGAACAGGTGGCGCGAGAAAACAGACTCTGGTTGTGGTTACCGCAAATCACCAGGTCAACGCGATGCTGTCGGCAAAAATCCTGCACGTGGTAAGCAATTCCGCCGCTGGCGATTGTCATTTTCTCTATAGGATAGTCGGCGTGGCGGGCCAGCTCGGCCAGAAATCCGCGCGTCTCCTCCTGCATCACTTCGCGTAAGTTTTCCATCATGGGCGCCGCAAACTGATTATACAGCTCCGGATCCGTCGCCAGCGTAATCAGGCTGACTTTTGCATTGACCGGACGTGCGATGGAGACGGCTTTTTGAATGAGGACCCGGCTTTCCGGGGTTGGCGCCACGGCGACCAACAGATGTGAGTAGGGCATCAAGCCTCCTTGATATACGCGAAACAACCCTTTTCTTATTGTCTTTACTCCCATTCCTTAGCATTCGCAAGGTTTATCCGCAGCGAAATACATCGCCCAAATTTCATTCCACGACGCGCCGTTTCGGTGGCCACATCTCAGTTTTTGGTCCGATCTTTTGTATTAAAAGAAACGCTGTTTTATAAATCAGTGAAGCGTGTTCATCGACTCTTTGTGTTTTTGCCAGTGAACGCTTTTGGCTGGCAAAAATGAAAAGGTAACGCCGTTCCCATGTTCTTACTGTAGCCATGTATCAACCCCCTTTTGGCGGAATGGGCCAAAAAGCGGTTCGGAGTTCTCAAAAAAAAGACACAGGATTTACGGCGATGAAAACACGTAAAATCGGTTTGGTTAACTACCTTGCCTATGGATCGGGCGATTTTCTTGGTGCGGGAACAACTGCACTCACGGCAGCCTGGCTGCTCTACTTCTACACCACCTTTTGCGGACTTTCGCCTATCGAGGCGACGCTCATTTTTGCCACTGCCAGAGTTCTGGATGCGGTAATCAGCCCGCTGATGGGCTTTCTGACGGATAACTTTGGCTCGACCTGGCTGGGAAAACGTTTTGGCAGGCGTAAGTTTTTTATCCTGCTCGGCATCCCTTGCGTGTTTAGCTACTCCATTATGTGGGTAGGGGATATGGGGTTCTGGTACTACCTGCTGACCTATCTGCTGTTTGACATCGTCTATACCATGATTCTGGTGCCGTATGAAACGTTGGTGCCGGAAATGACCGACGATTTTAAACAGAAAACCAAATTCTCCGGCGCGCGTATTTCTATGGCGCAGATGTCGGCGATCCTGGCTTCTTTCCTGCCGGGCATTCTGCTGACCATCTTCGGCAAAGACAACGCCGTCTCTTTCTTCTACGCCAGCCTGGTGTTCTCGGTGCTGTGCGCAATGATGTTAACTTTTGTCTGGTTCTTTACCTGGGAGCGCCCGCGTGAAGAGTGGACCGAGGCTGCGCTGCGCGCCGAAGAGGAGAAACAGAACCTGAGCTTGTCTCAGAGTCTTAATCGCCTGTTTATTGAATTAAGTTCGACCCTGCGCATTAAAATTTTCCGTCAGCATTTGGGGATGTATCTGGGGGGCTATATCGCCCAGGATGTCTTCAATGCGGTCTTTACTTACTATGTGGTGTTTGTCCTGATGCAGGAAGCCTCAATGGCCTCCAACCTGCTGGGGACCATGGCGATCTTCCAGTTTATTGCGGTTATTGCGATGATCCCGCTGTGTATTCGCTTCGGTCCGGCGCCATCGTACCGCATGGTGGTAGTGCTGTTCGGGCTGAGTTCGCTCTCTTACGCGGTGCTGTACTACGCTGGCCTCAGCGATGTTTATTCGCTGCTGCTGCTGATTTCCGCAGTGGCGGGTCTGGGCCGCGGCGGCATCAACTATGTTCCGTGGAACACCTATACGTATATTGCCGACGTGGACGAAGTGATCACCGGCCAGCGTCGCGAAGGCATCTTTGCCGGGATTATGACTCTGACGCGTAAGGCTTCCCAGGCCGGTGCGGTGATGCTGGTAGGGATCATCATGCAGATGTCCGGCTTTGTCTCCGGGCAGAAAACGCAGCCTTATGAAGTGAGCCATACCATTCTGCTGATCCTCAGCGTCGGCACTTTGCTGGTGCTGGCCTGCGGCTTCCTCGTTTCCCTGCGCTTTAAGCTCAATCTGCAAACCCACAGCGTCCTGCGTGCGGAAACGCTCAAAATGCGTGAATCCGGACGCGCTCAGCCGGAACTGGCCAGCGCCCAGGATCGTGAAGTAGTCGAGATGCTGGCCGGGATGCCGTACGACTCCCTGTGGGGAAACAACAATATTGGTTATCTGAATCGTAATAAACCCGCCGCGCCATCGCTGAAACAGCGTTCTGCCATGAATTCGACATATAACAGAGGTTAAGGATATGAAAGTTTGGCCTGTCAAACATAGCCCACTACTGCGCCAGCCTGAGCGCTTTATCGCCCGCAATGAACTGCAGGCGCTGATTCAGAAGGTCACGCAAAATCTGGTCAACATTAAAGATGAAAGCGGGCAATTTTTACTGCGGCTGGACGACGGGCGCATCATTGATACGAAAGGGTGGAACGGCTGGGAGTGGACTCACGGCGTCGGCCTGTACGGCATCTGGCAGTATTACCAGCAGACCGGCGATATCGCGATGCGCGATATTATCGATAGCTGGTTTGCCGATCGCTTTGCCGAGGGGGCGACCACCAAAAACGTCAATACTATGGCGCCGTTTCTCACCCTCGCTTATCGCTATGAAGAGACGGGCAACGCCGCGTATCTGCCCTGGCTCGATAGCTGGGCCGAGTGGGCGATGAACGAGATGCCGCGCACGGAGTCTGGCGGCATGCAGCACATCACGCTGGCGGAAGAAAATCATCAGCAAATGTGGGACGACACGCTGATGATGACCGTTCTGCCGCTGGCGAAAATCGGTAAGCTGCTTAATCGCCCCGAATACGTAGAGGAGGCGGTGTATCAGTTTCTGCTGCACGTGCAGAATCTGATGGACCGCGAGTCCGGTCTGTGGTTTCACGGCTGGAACTACGAGGGGCGACATAATTTCGCTCGCGCCCGCTGGGCGCGCGGCAATAGCTGGCTGACGATCGTGATCCCGGATTTCCTGGAGCTGGTGGATTTACCCGAACACAGCGCGGTGCGACGTTACCTGGTGCAGGTGTTGGATACGCAGATTGCGGCGCTGGCGCGCTGTCAGGACGATAGCGGCCTGTGGCATACGCTACTTGATGACCCTGACTCCTATCTGGAAGCCTCGGCGACCGCCGGTTTTGCGTATGGGATCCTCAAGGCGGTGCGCAAGCGCTACGTGAGTCAGGCGTATACGGAGGTTGCGGAAAAAGCGATTCGCGGCATTGTGGCGAATATCTCTGCGCAAGGGGAACTGCTGCAAACGTCCTTCGGTACCGGGATGGGGTCGGATCTCGATTTTTATCGCGACATCCCGCTGACGTCGATGCCGTATGGCCAGGCGATGGCGATCCTGTGTCTGACGGAGTATCTGCGGAAGTATTTTTGAATCAGGTGAGAACAGCCGGGTGAGGCGTCAGCCGCCGCCCGGCAAACCCGGCGTTAAGCCGGGTTCTTTCGACACATTACATCCGTTCTACGGTTTCGATACCCAGGGTATCAAGACCCAGCTTCAGCGTTTTCGCCGTCAGCAGAGCCAGTTTCAGGCGGCTGTTGCGCGTCTCTTCGCTTTCAGCGCTCAGGATCGGGCAGTGCTCATAGAAACCGGAGAACAGACCCGCCAGATCGTACAGGTAAGAACACATAACGTGCGGCGTGCCTTCACGGGCAACGACCGTAAGGGTTTCTTCAAACTGCAGCAGACGGGCCGCCAGCTGGGCTTCGCGGTCTTCGGTGATGACTACCGGCGCCGCCACTAGCGCACTTTCATCAATATCCGCTTTGCGGAACACGGAGAGCACGCGGGTATAGGCATACTGCATATAAGGCGCGGTATTGCCCTCAAAGGCCAGCATGTTATCCCAGTCGAAGATATAGTCAGTGGTGCGGTTTTTTGACAAGTCGGCATACTTAACCGCGCCAATCCCGACCGCGTTCGCCAGTTTTTCCAGTTCATCGGCGGGCATATCCGGGTTTTTCTCCGCCACCAGACGGCGGGCGCGTTCCAGCGCTTCGTCCAGCAGGTCGGCGAGCTTCACGGTACCGCCGGCGCGGGTTTTGAACGGTTTGCCGTCCTTGCCGAGCATCATGCCGAACATGTGGTGCTCCAGCGGTACGGACTCCGGCACGTAGCCGGCTTTACGTACGATAGTCCACGCCTGCATCAGGTGCTGATGCTGGCGAGAGTCGATGTAGTAAAGCACGCGATCCGCATGCAGATTCTCGTAGCGGTATTTTGCGCAGGCGATATCGGTAGTGGTGTAAAGGTAGCCGCCATCCTTCTTCTGGATGATGACGCCCATCGGTTCACCTTCCTTGTTTTTGTACTCATCAAGGAATACCACCGTCGCGCCTTCGCTTTCTACCGCCAGCCCTTTGTCCTTCAGGTCGGCCACGATACCCGGCAGCATCGGGTTATAAAGGCTTTCGCCCATAACATCATCGCGGGTCAGGGTGACGTTCAGGCGGTTATAGGTTAACTGGTTTTGCGACATGGTGATGTCGACCAGCTTGCGCCACATTTCGCGGAAATATTCGTCGCCGCCCTGCAGCTTAACGACGTAGCTGCGCGCGCGCTCGGCGAAGGCTTCATCTTCATCGTAGTGTTTTTTCGCTTCACGATAGAAACCTTCGAGGTCGGCCAGCGCCATTTCACCGGCGTTCTCCTGCTGCTGTTTTTCCAGGTACGCGATAAGCATACCGAACTGGGTACCCCAGTCGCCCACGTGGTTAGCGCGGATCACTTTATGCCCGAGAAACTCCAGCGTACGCACCGCGGCATCGCCAATGATGGTGGAGCGCAGATGGCCTACGTGCATCTCTTTCGCCACGTTCGGCGCAGAGTAATCGACCACCACGGTTTGTGCCGGCGGCTGAGCCACGCCCAGACGTTCCGATTTCAGCGCGCTGCTGACATTTTCCGCGAGGAAGGCCGGATCGAGGAAAATATTAATAAAGCCAGGGCCGGCGATCTCTACCTTATTGGCAATCCCGCTCAGATCGAGATGAGACAGTACCTGCTCTGCAAGTTGTCGCGGCGCCATGCCCAGTTTTTTGGCAACGGCCATCACGCCGTTGGCCTGATAGTCGCCGAACTGGACTTTTGCTGACTGGCGGACCTGAGGTTCGCAATCGGCAGACGCGCCTGCTGCGATCAGGGCCTGACTGACTTTTTCTGAGAGAAGAGCCTGAATATTCACCGAAACACCTTACGTTAACACGCCGTCACCCTGATGGGGCGGCGCGGGAATGTGGACAAATTAGGGCAGGAGTATACTGCATTTGCACCCACGCGTCAGCACCGCACGGAGGTTGCTGAGCCTCGCGCTCAACGAATAGCCGTTCGCCGGACGTCGCCGACGATTGCCGGTTGGTCGGCTGCGGAAAACGCGATAGATTAGCGCTTTTTAGCGCGTACCGAGGCTTACGATGGCGAACTGGCAGCAGATTAATGAATTAAACGATATTTCCGCGGACCTGCCGCGCTTTACCGAGGCGCTAAACGCGCTTGCTCATCGGCTTGGTCTCGATATTACGCCACTTGATGCCGACCATATTTCCCTGCGCTGTCACCAGAACGCCACGGCGGAGCGCTGGCGTCGCGGCTTTGAGCAATGCGGCACGCTGCTGTCGGAAAATGTCATTAACGGCCGCCCCATCTGCCTGTTCAGGCTGGATGAGCCGGTGGTCGTGGCGCACTGGCGTTTTAGCATTGTTGAACTGCCGTGGCCGGGCGAAAAGCGCTATCCGCATGAAGGCTGGGAGCATATTGAAATCGTTCTGCCTGGCGAGCCCGAAACGCTCAATACCCGCGCCCTGGCGCTGCTTTCCGATAATGGATTGAGCCAACCGGGCATTTTTGTAAAGACCAGCGCGCCAAAAGGAGAGCATGAGCGCTTGCCGAATCCAACTCTGGCGGTTACCGATGGCAAAGTGACGATCAAATTTCATCCGTGGTCGATTGAGCAAATTGTCGCCAGCGAACAATCAGAACGATAACAGTGTGAAGCTACGCGGCGTCTGTCGGAAGAAATCGTGACATTCTGTCGTGTCTGCCATATCGACGGAGAGAAGAATGACCTTACTGGAAGTCTGCTGTTACAGCATGGAGTGCGCGCTGGAAGCCCAGCGCTGCGGCGCCGACCGCATCGAGCTATGCGCCGCGCCGCAGGAGGGAGGGCTGACGCCCTCCTCGGGCGTCCTTAAAACGGTGCGTGAGTCGGTGACCATCCCCGTTCATCCAATTATTCGTCCGCGCGGCGGTGACTTTTGCTATACCGCTGGCGAATTTGCCGCAATGCTTGATGATGTGGCTGCGGTGAGAGATCTCGGCTTTCCCGGCATGGTGATCGGCATCCTGGACGCCGACGGTCAGGTAGATAGGGCGCGAATGAAAAAAATAATGGCGGCGGCGGGAACGATGGCCGTCACCTTTCACCGTGCCTTTGATATGTGCGCCAACCCGCGCCAGGCCAGCGTTGAGCTGGCTGAGCTCGGCGTTCAGCGGATCCTGACTTCGGGCCAGCAGCCGTCTGCCGAAAAAGGAATTTCATTAATCAGGGAACTTATTTCCCAAAGCGACACTCCTATTATTATGGCCGGCGCAGGAGTGCGTGCCGCCAACCTGCCGCTGTTTTTGCAGGCTGGGGTAAAAGAGGTCCACAGCTCGGCAGGCCAGTGGCTACCGTCCCCGATGCGCTTTCGTAATCCCGGGTTGTCGATGTCTACGGATGCCGATGCTGATGAATACTTACGCTACGCCGTCAATGGCGAAGCGGTAGCGGAAATGAAGAAGATTATTTCCGCACAGAGAGATTAAAACCCTAAATAATTCGAGTTGCGAGAAGGCGGCGACGCAGGGAATCCCCAGGAGCTTACTCAAGTAAGTGACTGGGGTGAGCGACAAATCTGTCTGGAACAGATTTGAACGCCGTATCCCGGCGGCCCGTAAGGGCGAGGCTCATGGATGAGCCGAGTAACAAAGCCAACGCACATGCAACTTGAAGTATGACGGGGATAAACCGTTTTTTGCTGCACATCATGTCGCCCAATATGATGATTGCCCGTACCAGGCCCCTGCCCATTAAACAGGGGCCTTTTTTTATGCTAAAAACGCGTCAACCGGCCCGCTTGTCGGCACGTTTTTTCGCTGCCAGAGACTGTTCCGTTTCCGGTTTGGTGGCAATAATCACCGCGCGCAGCGGGGCGGGATAGCCTTCGCGGGTTTTGCTACTGTCCTCGGGATCGAGGAAGTCGGCCAGCGACTCGGTGGTCATCCACTCGGTGCGGCGCTGCTCTTCGGTCGAGGTCACGCACGCATCGACGATGCGTACATCGATAAATCCGCACTTCTCCAGCCACTGCTTCAGCGCGGCGGCAGAGGGAATAAAGTAGACGTTGCGCATCTGCGCATAGCGATCGCCCGGCACCAGCACGGTATTTTCGTCGCCTTCAACGACCAGCGTCTCCAGCACCAGCTCGCCGCCGGGAACCAGCTGATCTTTTAGCTGCCAAAGGTGATCGAGCGGGGAACGACGATGGTACAGCACGCCCATCGAAAAAACGGTATCAAAGGCGTTCAGCGCCGGAAGCTGTTCAATTCCCAGCGGCAGCAGATGCGCCCGCTGGTCGTTGCCCAGCAGTTTACGTACGGCTTCAAACTGGCAAAGGAACAGTTGGGTGGGATCGATGCCTACCGCCAGATGAGCGCCGGCGCCAATCATCCGCCACATGTGATATCCGCTGCCGCAGCCGACATCAAGAATAGTCCGTCCGGTCAGGTCGGAAAGGTGCGGCAGTACGCGCTCCCACTTCCAGTCGGAACGCCATTCGGTATCGATATTCACGCCGTAAAGGGAGAAGGGCCCTTTACGCCAGGGCATCAGATTCTTCAGCAGGTTTTCAATGCGCAGGCGCTGGCCTTCACCGAGCGGCGTTTCGCTCTCAGCAGTGACGCTATGCAGCAGGTCGAGGCGGTAGGGCGCAAACTCGGGCAGAAACTCGACGGCCCGTTCCCACTCCCGGTATTTGCCGTGCAGCGCTTCACGTTGCCAGGCCGCGACCTGAGCGGGTAGCGTCTCCAGCCAGTGTGACAGCGGGCTTTTGGCAATCAATTGATAAAAGTTGCTGAAATCAATCATGCCGGTTCCCCGGATTTTACGGCGATTAACGATCCGAAGTTAAAGCACTGGAACCACAATTCGGCATGTTCGAAACCGGCCTTGCGCAGGCGGGCTTTGTGGGTTTCCACGGAATCGGTGAGCATGACGTTTTCCAGCATGCTGCGCTTCTGGCTGATTTCCAGCTCGCTGTAGCCGTTGGCGCGCTTGAAGTCGTGATGCATGTTGAACAGAAGTTCGCCGACGTTGTCATCCTCGAAGCTGAATTTTTCTGATAGCACCAGCGCACCGCCCGGATTCAGCCCCTGATAAACCTTATCAAGAATGGCCTGGCGTTCGCCCGGCTCGAGAAACTGAATGGTGAAATTCAGCACCACCATCGAAGCATTTTCGATAGTGACGTGACGGATATCGCCTTCAATAACTTCGACCGGCGTCGGCGCTTTATAGGCGTCAATATGGCGACGGCAGCGTTCGACCATTGCCGGTGAGTTATCAACGGCGATAATTTTACAGCCGGCATGGGCAATGTTGCGGCGCACGGACAGCGTGGCTGCGCCAAGCGAGCAGCCGAGATCGTAAACCTGGGTATCCGGCTGAACGAAACGTTCCGCCAGCATGCCGATCATTGAAATAATGTTGGAATAGCCGGGAACAGAGCGCTGGATCATATCCGGGAAGACTTCAGCAACCCGTTCATCAAAGGTCCAGTCGCCGAGACTGGCAATCGGCGCGGAAAAAAGCGTATCGCGGTGAGACATAACGTTAAACCCGAAAAATCGAAAACGGCGTATTGTGCGCTAACGGACGGAGAAAACCAACTCCCAGGGCATATACCAGAAGTTCGCCAGCACCATCAGCAACAATGAACACCACGTCGCGCTCATGCCGGAGCGGCGCCAGCGATACAGGCGATGATGGAAACCATAAGAGTGCATCAGGCGCCCGACAATCAGCAAAATACCGCAGACGTGGACCATCCAGGTCTGCGCGCCGTTCATTTCCATAAACAGCAGCAGAATCAGGCCAATGGGAACGTATTCCACCGCGTTGCCGTGCACGCGAATAGCAACCTGCAGCTCGCTAAAACCACCGTCGCCGTAGCCAACGCGATATTGCGTCCTCAGGCGTACGACATCGTAAGAAAACTTTATTAGCAATAACGCACCTAAAACCGCATACAGCGCGCTGACCATACTCAAAACTCCCTTTTATTCCATCCGGTGGCTCAGTTGAGGATAGCAGGATATCAGAAAAGAGAGGTTTGCTGCGGAATTGACGGCGCATCACCTATTTCCGGTAGGGCGGCGCGCAGATCGCTCCACAGGATGTCGACCAGCTGCGGAGCCTGGGCGATATCCGGTGTGTGGAGGAACAGGTAGGGCGTTGTGGTTTGCGCCCATTTTGGCAGCGTCCTTATCCACACGCGAAAAAGCTCGCGATTTTGCGCCATATCGTCGCTGCCAATAAAGCGCACCATCGGGTGCCGGGCCGTCACCAGCGCATGGACGGGGACTTTGGGCTTTTTGTTTTGCGCTTCGATCATTGCCTGACTGCGGGCGATGGCGCTGTGAACCGGGCGGCTATCGAGGATAACGCGGTTGACGTTTCGCTGATGCAAGCCGCGATTAAGCTGCTGTTCCGCTTCCCCCTTGGCGAAAAATTCCGCATGCCTTACTTCGACGCCGTAGCTGAATTCACGCGGCAGGCTATCAAGGAAGTGCCAGAGGGCGGGAAGGTCTAGGGGGCCAAACGTCGCCGGCAGCTGTAGCCAGTATTGGCCGATGCGCGAAGACAGCGGCGCCAGACGAGTAAAAAACTCCTGGCTTAAGTCGTCGCAGTTGCGCAGCGCCGCCTGGTGCGAAATGGTGGCCGGAAACTTGAAGCAGAAGCGAAAATCGTCGTGGGTCTGTTCATACCATCGGCTGACAATCTCCGCTTTTGGTAACGCGTACAGGGTGGTGTTGCCCTCCACGCAATTAAAGTGGCGGGCATACTCTTCAAGGCTGGTGATACCCAGGCGCACCCACTTCGGGTGCGCCCATTGGGGAAGCCCAATATAGATCATAAGGCGGCAAGTACCTCCTCGGTACTGCGCACGCGAGCAATACGCGGGAAGATGTGCGTCATGCTGCCCTGATGCTGTTCGGCCGACGCCGCGCTGCAGGCATCTTCAACCAGAATCAGATTAAATCCCAGCTCCCAGGCGTTGCGCGCCGTGGATTCGACGCCGATGTTGGTGGATATTCCGCACAGAATGATGGTGTCGATGCCGCGACGGCGAAGCTGCAGCTCGAGGTCAGTGCCGTAAAAAGCGCCCCACTGACGTTTAGTAACTTCGATATCGCTTTCCTGTTTGTCCAGCGCGAGCGGGTAGGTCCACCAGTTTTCCGGTAGCGTATGGGCGCCAGCCTCGGCATCGACCGGCTGTTTCAGCGCTTCGGCGAAATCCGCTGACCAGCCGACGCGAACCATCACTACGGGGGCGCCCTGCTGGCGACACTTTTTCGCCATCTTCGCGGCCCGCTCAACCACTTCATCAGCGCGATGAGGGCCGCCAGCAAACGGTAAAATACCTTCCTGCAGGTCAATAATGACCAGCGCGGTGTTTTTTGCATTGAGTTCTAACATAATATCCCCGTATCTTCTCCAGGTGGTCAGGTCGCTACAATACCGTTGCCGATTCTGCCCAAGGGTAACAATTTTTGTTAATTTTTGTGAGTGCAGGCACTAAGCGCACAGCAAAGCAACGCTGCGCGCTGCGCCGGGCTTATCGTGCGGCATAATTTCCAGTATAATAGCCGCCTTTTTTCATTCAGTAGTGACATCAGCTAAAGCTGCGACCTCGTCGCCTGCAAGGCAGGCAACAATCCGCCTGCGGCTAAGTTAAGGGATATCTCATGCGTACAGAATATTGCGGACAGCTCGGTCTGTCCCACGTAGGGCAGCAAGTGACTCTGTGTGGTTGGGTCAACCGTCGTCGTGATCTTGGTAGCCTTATCTTTATTGATATGCGCGACCGCGAAGGCATCGTGCAGGTGTTTTTCGATCCGGATCGCGCGGATGCATTAAAGCTGGCCTCCGAACTGCGTAATGAGTTCTGCATTCAGGTCACCGGTACCGTGCGCGCGCGTGACGAAAAGAACGTCAATAATGATATGGCCACCGGCGCCATTGAAGTGCTGGCAACCGACCTGACGATCATCAACCGTGCTGAAGCGCTGCCGCTGGATTCCAACCACGTCAACACCGAAGAAGCGCGTCTGAAATACCGTTACCTGGACCTGCGTCGTCCGGAAATGGCGCAGCGCCTGAAAACCCGCGCGAAGATTACCAGCCTCGTTCGCCGTTTTATGGACGACCACGGTTTCCTCGATATCGAAACCCCGATGCTGACCAAAGCGACCCCGGAAGGCGCGCGCGACTATCTCGTGCCTTCTCGTGTGCATAAAGGCAAATTCTACGCGCTTCCGCAATCTCCGCAGCTGTTTAAACAACTGCTGATGATGTCCGGTTTTGACCGCTACTATCAGATTGTTAAATGCTTCCGCGACGAAGATCTGCGCGCTGACCGCCAGCCGGAATTCACCCAGATCGACGTCGAGACTTCCTTTATGACCGCCCCGCAGGTGCGCGAAGTGATGGAAGCGCTGGTGCGTAATCTGTGGCAGGAAGTGAAGGGCGTGGATCTGGGGGATTTTCCGATCATGACCTTTGCCGAAGCCGAGCGCCGCTATGGTTCTGACAAACCGGACCTGCGTAACCCGATGGAACTGGTGGACGTCGCCGATCTGGTGAAAGCGGTGGAATTCGCCGTCTTTGCGGGCCCGGCTAACGACGCCAAAGGCCGCGTTGCCGCGCTGCGCGTGCCTGGCGGCGCTGCGCTGAGCCGTAAGCAAATCGACGAATACGGTAAGTTTGTCCAAATCTACGGCGCCAAAGGTCTGGCATACATTAAAGTCAACGAACGGGCTAAAGGCCTTGAAGGTATCAACAGCCCGGTGGCTAAATTCCTCAACGCCGACATCGTTGAAGCGATCCTTGAGCGCACCGGCGCGCAGGATGGCGATATGATCTTCTTCGGCGCGGATAACAAAAAAGTGGTTGCCGATGCGCTGGGCGCGCTGCGTCTGAAGCTGGGTAAAGATCTGAACCTGACCGATGAAGAGAAATGGGCGCCGCTGTGGGTGATCGACTTCCCGATGTTTGAAGACGACGGAGAAGGCGGCCTGACCGCGATGCACCATCCGTTTACCTCGCCGAAAGATATGACCGCCGCAGAGCTAAAAGCCGCGCCGGAAGATGCGGTAGCTAACGCTTACGACATGGTGATTAACGGCTATGAAGTTGGCGGCGGTTCCGTGCGTATTCACAGCGGTGAGATGCAGCAGACCGTATTCGGTATTCTGGGAATTAACGAGCAGGAGCAGCGCGAGAAGTTTGGCTTCCTGCTGGATGCGCTAAAATACGGTACTCCACCGCATGCGGGTCTGGCTTTTGGCCTTGACCGTTTGACCATGCTGCTGACCGGCACCGATAATATCCGTGACGTTATCGCCTTCCCGAAAACGACGGCGGCGGCCTGCCTGATGACCGAAGCCCCGAGCTTTGCGAATCCTGCATCGCTGAGCGAGCTCGGTATTCAGGTGGTGGCGAAAGAGGCAAAAGAGTCTCCGGAGAATAAGTAAGATGTCATTCAAGCTCCCCGTTTCCGTTCTGGTGGTAATTTATGCCGAAGATACGAAGCGGGTGCTGATGTTGCAGCGTCGCGACGATCCCGCCTTCTGGCAGTCGGTTACCGGCAGCCTTGAGGAGGGGGAAACCGCGCCGCAAGCTGCCGCGCGTGAAGTAATGGAAGAGGTCGCCATTGACGTTGCCTGTGAGCAGCTGGCTTTGGTTGATTGTCAGCGAACGGTAGAGTTCGAGATATTTTCTCATTTACGTCATCGCTATGCGCCGGGCGTTGAGCGCAATACGGAGTTTTGGTTCCGTCTTGCGCTCCCCCATGAACGCCAGATTGTCTTTACGGAACATCTGGACTATCGCTGGGTTGATGCGACGGAAGCCGCCACGTTGACCAAGTCCTGGAGCAACCGGCAGGCGATTGAAGAATTTGTAATTAACGCCAACTAATTTCCCCCAGAATTTTAGTTATCAGGAAGGCGGCCAGTTGGGATATCACCCGGAGCTTACTTGCGTAGGTAATGGGTGTGAAACAACGCAGCCAGTGCTCCTGAGAGCTAAAAGGCGCCGGGAAAAGGCTTTTTTGGAGATATTATTTTATGGCAGGTCATAGTAAATGGGCCAACACCAAACACCGCAAAGCGGCACAGGATGCCAAACGCGGTAAGATCTTTACGAAAATTATTCGCGAGCTGGTCACCGCGGCCCGTCTTGGCGGCGGCGATGCGGGCTCAAACCCGCGTCTGCGCGCAGCGATCGACAAAGCGCTGAGCAACAACATGACCCGTGACACCCTGAACCGCGCTATTGCCCGCGGCGTCGGCGGCGATGATGATGCGAACATGGAAACCATCATTTATGAAGGTTACGGTCCTGGCGGTACGGCGGTAATGGTTGAATGTCTGTCCGACAACCGCAACCGTACCGTTGCTGAAGTACGTCACGCGTTCAGCAAAACCGGCGGTAACCTGGGCACCGACGGCTCCGTTTCCTACCTGTTCAGTAAAAAAGGCGTCATCTCCTTCGAGCAAGGCGATGAAGATGCGATCATGGAAGCGGCGCTGGAAGCGGGCGCGGAAGACGTGGTGACCTATGACGACGGCGCAATTGACGTCTACACCGCCTGGGAAGAGATGGGTGCGGTACGCGATGCGCTGGAAGCTGCCGGTCTGAAAGCGGACGCCGCTGAAGTCTCCATGATCCCGTCAACCAAAGCGGATATGGACGCGGAAACTGCGCCGAAACTGCTACGTCTGATCGATATGCTGGAAGATTGCGACGACGTGCAGGAAGTTTATCATAACGGCGAGATCTCTGATGAGGTCGCCGCAACCCTGTGATACCCGTACACTTTCAGCGCACAGCGGTGTTGGCGTTCCTCGCTTACCCCGGTCACGTAGTGAATCCAGGCTCCCGGGAATGCGCTGCGTGGCCGCCTGGCTGTGAACTGAAATCGTTAGGGTCTCACGAGTTAGTTATGACCGGGGGCGCGTGATGGCTATTATTCTCGGTATTGACCCGGGGTCGCGCGTCACTGGTTATGGCGTTATCCGTCAGGTTGGACGCCAGCTGAGCTACCTCGGCAGCGGCTGTATACGCACGAAAGTGGATGATTTACCGTCCCGCCTGAAGCTTATCTATGCCGGCGTTACGGAAATTATCACCCAGTTCCAGCCGGACTACTTCGCCATCGAACAAGTTTTTATGGCCAAAAACGCCGACTCGGCGCTGAAGCTCGGCCAGGCGCGCGGAGTGGCCATCGTCGCGGCGACGAATCAGGACCTGCCGGTCTTTGAGTACGCCGCCAGGCAGGTGAAGCAGACCGTTGTCGGGATTGGCAGCGCGGAAAAGAGCCAGGTGCAGCACATGGTGCGCACGTTGCTCAAGCTTCCGGCCAACCCACAGGCGGATGCGGCGGATGCTTTAGCTATCGCCATCACTCATTGCCACGTCAGCCAGAACGCAGCTCAGATCAGTGAAAGTCGCCTGAACCTGGCGCGCGGACGCCTCCGCTAATCTACACCGCCCCGGCGCTTGTTGCCCGGGGCGTTTTACTTTCCTCACTGACATCGTTAACTAAAAAGAGTAAGGGTGCAGATTATTCGACATAGCGTCGAATAGTCAGTTGAATGATGAAAATCCGGGTGGTGAAATCTCTTTTTTTTATGCTGCTAATTATCGTCAGTGGATATTATTTACTGACCGAATATCAGTATTACCATCAGAGTTCGACGGTTTTCGGCACAGTCGTCAATACCCGCACCGTCAGCAGCGCAGAGCGGCGCCTGGCCGACGCCTGCACCACATTTCGCGGACGCGAAGATTGTTCCGCGCTCTTTGAGTATGATATTACCTGGCTGTCAGGCGGTCACTCCTACCTCTATCACGTTGCAAAGGCCTGGTCTCCGCCCGCAGACAGACTTTGTATGAATATCGTGCAGGGAAAACCCGCTATTGCCAAACCATGTGACGCTCTCTTTTTTAACGTCAGCCGGCTCCCGGGTCTGATAGCAATCTGGGCTATCGTGGCTTTTATTACTTTGACGCTATTTTTATACCGTAAGCGTTACGCCATTTCTCGTCAGTGGCCTGCGCAGACGCTTTATCGGATTTATCACCGCAGGCACAGGCTGATGCTGGAAACCCCGGATGAACAAGAAGCGCTAAAGTTCATCAACAGCGGTTATCGAATAAGCGAAACTTTCCACCATCAGAAAGTCGTTGGGTCGGGTCGTCAAAGACGCGTCATTCACTACATCATCTACCTTGTGCGGGGGAAAAAGAGCGCATAAAAGCGCAAGCCAGGCTCGCGCCCCACCGATGTACGGGAATTACGTGTTTTTCATCTGGATATCTATCCAGCCTTTTTTTATGATACCGCATTAGACTTTCGGCCCTTAATCCAGGAGCTCCATGTGATAGGCAGACTCAGAGGCATTATTCTCGAAAAACAACCCCCGCTGGTTTTACTCGAAACGGGAGGCGTAGGCTATGAGGTTCATCTGCCGATGACCTGCTTCTATGAGCTGCCGGACGTGGGCAAAGAGGCGATCATTTTCACCCACTTTATCGTTCGTGAAGATGCGCAGCTGCTGTATGGCTTTAACAATAAGCAGGAGCGCACGCTGTTTAAAGAGCTGATTAAAACTAACGGCGTCGGTCCAAAACTGGCGCTGGCAATCCTTTCCGGCATGTCCGCTCAGCAGTTTGTCAATGCCGTTGAGCGTGAAGAGCTGGCGGCGCTGGTCAAACTGCCGGGGATCGGTAAGAAAACCGCGGAACGCCTGATTGTCGAGATGAAAGACCGCTTCAAAGGACTGCACGGCGATCTGTTCACTCCGGCAGCCGATCTGGTTCTGACGTCGCCGGCCGGGCCGTCTGACGATGATGCTGAACAGGAAGCGGTTGCTGCGCTGGTGGCGCTGGGCTATAAACCTCAGGAAGCCAGCCGGATGGTCAGCAAAATCGTGCGTCCGGATGCCAACAGTGAAACGCTAATTCGCGAAGCGCTCCGCGCCGCGTTGTGAGGTAAGGGATGATAGAAGCAGACAGGCTGGTATCGGCAGACAGCAGCGGCTTTGAAGAGGCGGCGGACCGCGCAATCCGCCCCAAACTGCTGGAAGAGTATGTAGGCCAGCCGCACGTCCGTTCGCAAATGGAGATCTTTATCCAGGCGGCGAAACTGCGCGGCGACGCGCTCGATCACCTGCTGATTTTTGGTCCTCCAGGGCTGGGAAAAACCACGCTGGCGAACATCGTCGCTAACGAAATGGGCGTTAACCTGCGCACGACCTCCGGCCCGGTGCTGGAGAAAGCGGGCGATCTGGCGGCGATGTTGACCAACCTTGAACCACACGACGTTCTGTTTATCGACGAGATTCATCGCCTTTCACCGGTTGTCGAAGAAGTCCTGTATCCGGCAATGGAAGATTACCAGCTGGATATCATGATTGGTGAAGGGCCTGCGGCGCGTTCAATCAAAATCGATCTTCCGCCGTTTACCCTGATTGGCGCGACCACTCGCGCCGGCTCGCTGACGTCGCCGCTGCGCGACCGCTTCGGTATCGTCCAGCGCCTGGAGTTCTACCAGATCCCGGACCTGCAGCATATCGTCAGCCGCAGCGCTCGCTATATGGGGCTGGAGATGAGCGAAGAGGGAGCGCTGGAAGTTGCGCGTCGCGCGCGCGGTACGCCGCGAATCGCTAACCGCCTGCTGCGCAGGGTGCGCGATTTTGCCGAAGTCCGCTACGATGGACGTATCTCAGAGGATATTGCCGCTCAGGCGCTGGATATGCTCAACGTGGATGCCGAAGGATTTGACTATATGGACCGTAAGCTGCTGCTGGCGGTCATCGATAAATTCTTTGGCGGGCCGGTTGGGCTGGATAACCTGGCGGCGGCAATAGGTGAAGAGCGTGAAACCATCGAGGACGTGCTGGAACCGTATCTGATTCAGCAAGGTTTTCTACAACGCACCCCGCGCGGACGTATGGCGACGGTACGGGCCTGGACCCACTTTGGCATTACGCCGCCTGAAATGCCTTAATCCTTGTCGGTGTTTAAAACAACAGACCGCAAGGGTCGGTAGCCCGGCTAAGCGCAGCGCAAGCCGGGGAAATCGTTGAAGCGGTATTGCGGTTGATGTCCCGGCTTGCGGGGTGAACGCCTCAGCCGGGCGACAAAGTCCGCAGACAGCTGTGACCCTATAGCAATCTGCCGAGTTTTGATGGCGGTTGAGGCGGGCGCATAAGCGTCAGGCGGCCGGCTTCTTGCTCATGCTGATGATAAACAGCACCGCAGCGCACAGCACCACGGAAGGCCCGGCGGGCGTGTCGTAAAACGCTGAAAAGGTCAGTCCGCCGGTGACGGCAATCATCCCCATTCCTACCGCAATACCCGCCATTTGTTCAGGCGTACGGGCAAAGCGACGCGCCGTGGCTGCGGGAATAATCAGCAAAGACGTAATGATCAGCGCCCCGACGAACTTCATCGCCACGCCGATGGTCAGCGCGGTGACCAGCATCAACAGCAGTTTAACCCTCTGTAGCTTAACGCCGTCAACGAAGGCCAGATCCGGACTAATGGTCATCGATAGCAGATTACGCCACTGCCAGAGCAGGATCGCCAGTACGATCGCTACGCCAATCGCGATGGATATTAAATCCTCCGGCGTAACCGCCAACAGGTCGCCAAACAGATAGGCCATCAGATCGACGCGCACGTTCGACATCAGACTGACTACCACCAGGCCCAGAGACAGCGCGCTGTGGGCCATGATGCCGAGTAGCGTATCTACCGCCAGATGAGGACGTTTTTCCAGCCATACCAGCCCGCCCGCCAGCAGCAACGTCACCACGATGACCGCATAAAAAGGATTAACGTTCAGCAGCAAACCAAAAGCGACGCCGAGCAGAGAGGCATGGGCCAGGGTATCGCCAAAGTAGGACATGCGGCGCCAGACGACAAACGACCCCAGCGGACCCGCCGCACAGGCGAGCATTATCCCGGCCAGCCAGCCGGGGAGCAGTAATTCAATCATTAACGGTCATTTCCCCGACGCAGTACAATCCGCCCCTGCAGGTCGTGGCGGTGATTATGATGATGGCGATAAATACCCAGCTGTTCCGCGCCGCGCTGGCCGAACATTGAGATAAATTCCGGATGCATGGAGACCACTTCCGGCGCGCCGGAGCAGCAGATATGCTGATTGAGACACAGTACTTCATCGGTTTTCGCCATCACCAGGTGCAGGTCGTGGGAAACCATCAGCACGGCACAATCAAGCTCCTGGCGCAGCTGATTAATCAGATCGTACAGCGCCACCTGACCATTCACGTCAACGCCCTGCGTTGGCTCGTCGAGCACCAGCAGCTGCGGTTGATTGAGCAGAGCGCGCGCCAGAAGTACCCGCTGAGTCTCGCCGCCAGAAAGCTTTTGCATAGGCGCGTCAATCAGATGACCGGCCTGCACGCGCTTCAGAGCCGGCAGTATGTCGCGCTTGTGCGTTCCCGGCCGCAACAGCATAAAGCGGCTGACGGTGAGCGGCATCGTGGCATCAAGGTGCAGCTTTTGCGGGACATAGCCTATCCGCAGATGTCCCTCGCGTTTGATAACCCCTTCTGTAGGTGCTACCAGCCCAAGAACGACTCTGACGAGGGTCGATTTACCGGCGCCGTTGGGGCCCAGCAGAGTTAAAATTTTGCCCGGCTTAAGCGTGAGCGAAATGTCAGACAGCACGCGCCTTTGGCCATAGACGACCGCGACGTTTTCCAGAGTTACAAGATTTGTCATATCAAATTAGAGGTTGCACAAGCCAGTGAATGTTATAATATCACATCTTTCTCATTCATTACGATGATTAGACGCATTATGTTACATAAAAATACGCTTCTTTGCGCTGGACTTAGCGCCGCTTTTTTGTTCGCTCATGCACCGCTGGCAAGCGCCGCGGTCGTCACCTCGCTTAAACCGCTGGGCTTCATCGCATCAGCCATTGCTGATGGGGTAACCGAGACCCAGGTACTGCTGCCTGACGGGGCATCGGAGCATGATTATTCACTGCGTCCATCGGATGCAAAACGCTTACAGAACGCAGACTTAGTGGTCTGGATTGGTCCAGAGATGGAGGCGTTTATGGATAAGTCAACGCGAAGCATTGCGCCGAACAAAAAGGTGACGATTGCCGAGCTTGACGGCGTGAAACCGTTACTCATGAAAGGCGTCGACGATGACGATGACCATCACGGTCACGATCATGGCGCCGGGGAAAATAGTGACGACGATCACCATCATGGCATCTATAACATGCATCTATGGCTTTCCCCAGAGATAGCGCGCCTTTCGGCGGTTGCAATCCACGATAAATTATTGGAACTTATGCCGCAGAGTCGAGCCAAACTTGACGCCAACCTGAAGGATTTTGAGGCAAAATTAGCCGCAACCGACAAGCAGGTTGGGACCGAGCTGGCACCGCTGAAAGGGAAGGGGTATTTCGTTTTTCATGACGCCTACGGCTACTTTGAAAAACACTACGGTTTGACCTCCTTAGGTCATTTTACTGTCAACCCTGAAATCCAGCCTGGTGCGCAGCGTTTACACGAAATCAGAACACAGCTGGTTGAGCAAAAAGCAACTTGCGTTTTTGCTGAGCCACAGTTCAGGCCAGCGGTTATAGAAGCTGTTGCCAGGGGGACGTCCGTGCGCATGGGAACCCTGGATCCACTTGGAATCGGAATTAAGCTGGGTAAAGAGAGTTATCCGCAATTCCTGAGCCAGATGGCAAATCAGTATTCAAGCTGCCTGAAAGGAGAATAACGAGGAAGTGAATACGTGCAACAGATAGCCCGCGCTGTCACTCAGGCATTTAACAATCTGCCACGACCTCACCGCGTTATGCTGGGGTCGCTTAGCGTTCTTACCTTAGCGGTCGCCGTCTGGCGACCCTACATTTACCATCATCCCGAAACGGCTCCCATCTCCAGAACCATCGAGCTGGAACAAAGCGAAATTCGTTCTCTGCTGCCAGAGGCCTCGGAACCTATCGATCAGGCGCCTCAGGAAGAAGAAGCCATCCCTCAGGATGAGCTGGATGATAAAGCGGACAGCGATTCCGGCGGCCATGAATATGTGGTGTCGACCGGGGATACGCTCAGCAGCATTCTTAATCAGTACGGTATTGATATGGGCGATATCGCCCGGCTCTCCTCGGCGGATAAAGAGCTGCGTAATCTGAAAATCGGCCAACAGCTCTCCTGGACGCTGACGGCGGATGGTGATTTACAAAGCCTGACCTGGGAGATGTCGCGCCGCGAAACCCGTACCTACGACCGGGTGGCCAACGGTTTCAAAATGAGCAGCGAGCTGCAAAAAGGCGACTGGGTCAATAACGTACTGAAAGGTACCGTGGGCGGAAGCTTTGTCGCCAGCGCTCGCGATGCCGGCCTGACCAGCACTGAAATTAGCGCGGTGATCAAAGCCATGCAGTGGCAGATGGACTTCCGTAAGCTGAAAAAAGGCGATGAGTTTTCCGTACTGATGTCGCGTGAAATGCTGGACGGTAAGCGCGAGCAAAGCCAGCTGCTTGGCGTACGCCTGCGTTCGGATGGCAAAGACTATTACGCGATCCGCGCTGAGGATGGCAAATTCTACGATCGCAACGGTACAGGGCTTGCGAAGGGCTTCCTGCGTTTCCCGACCGCCCGCCAGTTCCGCGTCTCATCAAACTTTAACCCGCGTCGTCTGAACCCGGTCACCGGCCGCGTGGCTCCGCATCGTGGCGTCGATTTTGCGATGCCGCAGGGCACCCCAGTGCTCTCGGTTGGCGATGGCGAAGTGGTAGTGGCTAAACGTAGCGGTGCGGCAGGTTATTACGTTGCCGTCCGCCACGGTCGTACCTATACCACCCGCTATATGCACCTGCGTAAGCTGCTGGTCAAACCCGGGCAGAAGGTGAAACGCGGCGATCGCATCGCGCTGTCGGGCAATACCGGCCGTTCGACCGGTCCGCATCTGCATTATGAAGTGTGGATCAACCAGCAGGCGGTTAACCCGCTGACGGCGAAACTGCCGCGTACGGAAGGGCTCAGCGGTTCCGACCGTACCGATTTCCTGGCGCAGGCCAAACAGGTGATTCCGCAGCTGCGGTTTGACTAACCTCACGCCAGTTAAAGCCGGTGCCTTCTGCGCGCCGGCTTTTTCTTTTGTACGTTACTCCACGTATCGCTAAACTAACCCATTATCTTTACTGAGCGGAAATTCTGCGGATTGGGCATGGAAACGAAAAAAAATAATATTGAGTTTATTCCAAAATTTGAAAAATCCTTTTTACTGCTGCGCTACTGGGGCGCGTGGTTCGGCGTTTTTGCCTTCGGCGCCATTGCCCTGACGCCCGCGTCTTTCCGCGATCCGATCCTGGGTAAACTGGGGCGTTTTGTTGGTCGTCTGGCAAAGAGTTCGCGCCGCCGGGCGCAAATTAACCTGCTGTACTGCTTTCCGGAAAAAAGCGAGCAGGAACGTGAAGAAATAATTGATGCCATGTATGCCTCCGCGCCGCAGGCGATGGTGATGATGGCCGAGTTAGGCCTACGCGATCCGCAGCGGATTCTTTCCCGCGTCGACTGGCAGGGCAAAGAAATTATCGATGAGATGCAGCGCAACAACGAGAAAGTTATCTTCCTGGTTCCTCATGCCTGGGGAGTGGACATCCCGGCGATGCTGATGGCGTCCGGCGGGCAAAAAATGGCGGCGATGTTTCATAACCAGGGCAACCCGGTATTCGATTACGTCTGGAATACCGTGCGTCGTCGTTTCGGCGGTCGTATGCACGCGCGCAACGACGGCATCAAACCCTTTATTCAGTCGGTACGTCAGGGATACTGGGGCTACTATCTGCCGGATCAGGATCACGGGGCCGAACACAGTGAATTTGTTGATTTCTTTGCCACCTACAAGGCGACGCTCCCGGCAATTGGTCGTTTAATGAAAGTATGTCGCGCCCGGGTTGTCCCGCTGTTCCCGGTTTACGATGGCGAAACGCATCGCCTGACGGTGCTGGTGCGCCCGCCGATGGACGATCTGCTGGAAGCGGACGACAATACCATTGCCCGACGGATGAATGAAGAGGTAGAGATTTTCGTTAAGCCGCATACCGAGCAGTATACGTGGATCCTTAAACTACTCAAAACGCGCAAACCCGGCGAAATCGAACCGTACAAGCGCAAAGAGCTGTATCCGAAGAAGAAATAGTCCGCGTAGACGCTGCGGGCAAAAAAAACCTGCCGACAACTGCCGGCAGGTTTTTTTATGGCGCAGCAAATTACTCGACGGTCAGAATACGGGTGGTGTTGGTGCTGCCGATGGTGCTCATTACGTCGCCCTGAGTGACGATTACCAGGTCACCGGTCACCAGATAGCCTTTATCACGCAGCAGCGTTACCGCATCGTGCGCGGCGGCGACGCCGTCGCTTGCGCTATCGAAATAAACCGGAGTCACGCCGCGATACAGCGCAGTCAGGTTCAGTGTACGCTCGTGGCGAGACAGCGCGAAAATCGGCAGGCCGGAGCTGATACGGGAAGTCATCAGCGCGGTACGCCCGGATTCCGTCATGGTTATGATAGCGGTGACGCCCTTGAGGTGGTTCGCCGCGTACATAGCCGACATCGCAATGGCTTCTTCAACATTATCGAACTGAACGTCCAGACGGTGTTTGGAGACGTTGAGGCTGGGGATTTTTTCCGCGCCCAGGCAAACGCGCGCCATCGCGGCAACGGTCTCAGACGGATACTGGCCCGCGGCGGTTTCTGCAGACAGCATGACGGCGTCGGTACCATCCAGCACGGCGTTCGCCACGTCCATCACTTCGGCGCGGGTTGGCATCGGGTTGGTGATCATCGACTCCATCATCTGCGTCGCGGTAATGACCGAGCGGTTGAGCTGACGAGCGCGGCGGATTAATGCTTTCTGGATGCCGACCAGCTCCGGGTCGCCAATTTCTACGCCGAGGTCGCCGCGGGCTACCATGACAACGTCGGAGGCCAGGATCACGTCATCCATCGCGTCCTGATCGCATACCGCTTCCGCACGCTCTACTTTGGCCACGATTTTTGCATCGCAGCCCGCATCGCGCGCCAGACGACGCGCGTAGTTCAGGTCTTCGCCGCAGCGCGGGAAGGAGACGGCCAGATAGTCGACGCCGATTTTGGCGGCGGTGATGATGTCTGCTTTGTCTTTTTCAGTCAGCGCTTCGGCAGAGAGGCCACCACCCAGCTTGTTGATACCTTTGTTGTTAGACAATGGTCCGCCGACGGTGACTTCGGTGAACACTTTCATGCCCTGAACTTCCAGGACTTTCAGCTGCACGCGCCCGTCGTCCAGCAGCAGGATATCGCCAGGAACCACGTCAGCCGGCAGGCCTTTATAATCGATGCCGACTTTTTCTTTATCGCCTTCGCCTTTACCCAGGTTCGCGTCGAGCAGGAATTTATCACCGATATTGAGGAAAATTTTGCCTTCTTTGAAGGTAGAGACGCGAATTTTCGGCCCCTGAAGGTCACCGAGAATAGCGACATGACGGCCCAGTTTTGCCGCAATCTCACGGACTTTATCCGCACGGAGCTGGTGATCTTCCGCGGTGCCGTGAGAGAAGTTCATACGTACCACGTTAGCGCCTGCGGCGATAACCTTTTCAAGGTTGTTATCGCGATCGGTAGCCGGGCCTAAGGTGGTAACGATTTTGGTTCTGCGAAGCCTTCTGGACATGTAATACTCCGTTGACTGAAACAACTTTGGTGTTGCGTGAACATGGATTCGGTAGCGCCAGCGAGCAAAGTCGCTATACCGGAACATTACCGACGTTGTAATAGGATACTGCTTTGTTTCTACTTTTATTGGTCATTACTGTGTAAGCTGAGCTCTTTATCAAAGCGCGATTCCTTCAGCGCTTCCTTGACCCTCTTCAAGTTATCTCTGAATTTCGCTCCCCGACGAAGGGTAAAGCCGGTTGCCAGTACGTCAATCACCGTCAGCTGCGCTAAGCGGGAAACCATTGGCATATAGATATCGGTATCTTCCGGGACATCCAGCGTAATGGCTAGCGTCGACTCGCGGGAAAGCGGGGTGCCCGGCGAAGTAATGGCGATCACCATCGCATCATTTTCGCGCGCCAGCTGCGCCAGCTCTACCAGGCTTTTGGTCCTGCCGGTATGCGAAATAATCACCACCACGTCATCGTCATTACAGTTCATACAGCTCATGCGTTGCAGGACGATGTCGTCGGAATAAATCACCGGCACATTAAAGCGGAAAAATTTGTTCATCGCATCGTGGGCGACGGCTGCCGATGAGCCCAGGCCGAAGAAGGCGATTTTCTTGGCCTGAGTGAGAAGGTCCACTGCCCGGTTGATCGCTGACATATCGAGAGAATGATGGACCTGATCTAAACTGGCCATAGCCGATTCAAATATCTTACCCGTATAGGATTCAACGCTGTCGTCTTCATCGACGTTGCGGTTAACATAGAGGGTACCGTGCGCCAGGCTTTGCGCCAGATGCAGTTTGAAATCCGGGAAACCGCGGGTTTCCAGACTGCGGCAGAAACGGTTGACCGTAGGCTCGCTGACGCCGGCTTCCAGCGCCAGGGCAGCAATACTTGAATGAATGGCCTGCGCGGGGGTTGCAAGAATGACTTCCGCCACTTTGCGTTCAGATTTGCTAAGGTGTTCCAGTCGGGACTGGATTTTTTCCAGCATATTCATGGGTAATCAGGCGCTCATCAATGGAAACGATTTCATTAATGGGTGAAATCATCAGGCGTTTTAGCAAGAATATACCCCTCCGTAGTCGGAAACGGTGAGGAATGACTTTAAAATATGTTGTTTTTTTTCATTACATGATCAGAGTCGTATTTTACTAACTGATAATCGGTCGAAACAACGAACAATACTAGCCGCATGCCCAAAAACTCAGCCCATATTTTCCTCCCTGTGCGATTTAGCCGCGGGAACGGGAGCGGAGGGTTTCGGGAAATTCGTAAACACAGTACGATGCAGTGAAAGAAAATTACAAATACAACTATAGCCTGGCATAAGCACCGGGCTATCAACTAAGGAGAATGACATGGCGGTAACGCAAACGGCCCAGGCATGCGATCTGGTCATTTTCGGCGCGAAGGGTGACCTGGCGCGACGTAAATTGCTGCCTTCCCTGTATCAGCTTGAAAAAGCTGGCCAGATCCACCCTGATACCCGCATCATCGGCGTCGGGCGTGCCGACTGGGATAAAGACGCTTACACCAAGGTAGTGCGTGAAGCGATGGAAACCTTCATGAAGGAGAAAATTGATGAAGGTTTGTGGGAGACCCTGAGCGGGCGTCTGGATTTTTGTAACCTGGATGTCAACGATACCAAAGCGTTTACTCGTCTGGGCAAAATGCTCGATCAGAAAGAGCGGGTGACGATCAACTATTTCGCCATGCCGCCAAGTACCTTCGGCGCGATTTGTAAAGGCCTGGGCGAAGCGAAGCTGAACGCCAAGCCGGCCCGCGTGGTGATGGAAAAACCGCTGGGTACCTCGCTTGAAACGTCCCGCGAGATTAACGATCGGGTGGGCGAGTTCTTCGAGGAGTGCCAGGTCTATCGCATCGACCATTATCTGGGTAAAGAGACGGTGCTGAACCTGCTGGCGCTGCGCTTTGCTAACTCGCTGTTCGTCAATAACTGGGATAGCCGCACCATCGATCACGTTGAGATCACCGTAGCGGAAGAGGTAGGCATTGAAGGTCGCTGGGGCTACTTCGATCAGGCCGGGCAGATGCGCGACATGATCCAGAACCACCTGCTGCAGATCCTGTGCATGATCGCCATGTCCCCGCCGTCGGATCTGAGCGCCGACAGCATCCGCGATGAAAAAGTGAAGGTGCTGAAATCTCTGCGCCGCATCGACCGCACCAACGTGCGTGAAAAAACGGTGCGTGGTCAGTACACCGCCGGCTTCGCGCAGGGCAAAAAAGTGCCTGGCTACCTCGAAGAAGAGGGGGCGAATAAATCCAGCCATACGGAAACTTTCGTGGCCATCCGCGTCGATATCGACAACTGGCGCTGGGCGGGCGTACCGTTCTACCTGCGCACCGGTAAACGTCTGCCGACCAAGTGTTCTGAAGTTGTGGTGTACTTTAAAACGCCGGAACTCAACCTGTTCAAAGAGACCTGGCAAGAGCTGCCGCAGAATAAGCTGACCATTCGTCTGCAGCCGGATGAAGGGGTGGATATTCAGGTACTTAATAAAGTTCCTGGCCTTGACCATAAGCACAATCTGCAAATCACCAAGCTGGATCTGAGCTACTCAGAAACCTTTAATCAAACCCATCTGGCGGATGCCTATGAGCGTCTGCTGCTGGAGACCATGCGCGGTATCCAGGCGCTGTTCGTCCGTCGCGACGAAGTGGAAGAGGCGTGGAAGTGGGTCGATTCTATCACCGAAGCCTGGGCTGCCGATCGCGATTCGCCGAAACCTTATCAGGCGGGCACCTGGGGGCCGGTTGCCTCCGTGGCGATGATCACCCGCGATGGTCGTTCGTGGAATGAATTTGAGTAATCGGCAGCTCCTCCGTCAGGGTTATTTTACCGGTAACATGATCTGACGCAGCAAGTCGCGTAATTTTTAATCTTTTAAGCCCCGGAGGATTCACCCCCGGGGCTTTTTTTATTACACTGGCTGCAGATATTTTGCCCCTGAGCCCCAGTACTTGTGCCTTGAGTCCCAAAAAGTACCGCTAAAGCGCTGCGGCCGGACAGATGAAATTTGAGGAGCCTTTATGAATTCTGAAATGTTACGGGTAACAAATCGCATCATCGAACGTTCGCGCGCTACCCGCGAAGCCTACCTCGCGCGGATTAACCAGGCCAAAACTGACACCGTTCATCGCGCCCAGCTGGCATGCGGTAACCTGGCCCACGGTTTCGCCGCCTGCCAGGCGGATGACAAAGCCTCGTTGAAAAGCATGCTGCGCAATAACATCGCTATCATCACCTCCTACAACGATATGCTTTCCGCCCACCAGCCCTATGAGCGCTATCCGGAGATTATTCGCAAAGCGCTGCACTCCGCGAACGCGGTAGGCCAGGTCGCAGGGGGCGTTCCGGCGATGTGTGATGGCGTTACGCAGGGACAGGACGGAATGGAGCTGTCGCTGCTCAGCCGCGAAGTGATTGCCATGTCCGCGGCGATTGGTCTGTCGCACAACATGTTTGACGGCGCGCTCTATCTCGGGGTCTGCGATAAAATTGTTCCCGGCCTGGCGATGGCTGCGCTCTCCTTCGGCCATCTGCCGTCTATCTTTATTCCTTCCGGTCCGATGGCCAGTGGCCTGGCAAATAAAGAAAAAGTGCGCATTCGCCAGCTGTATGCGGAAGGCAAAGTGGATCGTATGGCGCTGCTGGAGTCCGAAGCTGCGTCTTACCATGCGCCTGGCACCTGCACCTTCTACGGCACCGCCAATACCAACCAGATGGTGGTTGAGTTTATGGGGATGCAGCTGCCCGGATCGTCATTCGTGCATCCCGATGCGCCGCTGCGCGAAGCGCTGACCGCCGCCGCCGCCCGCCAGGTGACTCGTCTGACCGGCAACGGTAATGAGTGGATGCCGCTGGGCAAAATGTTTGATGAAAAAGTGGTGGTTAACGGGATTGTCGCGCTGCTGGCAACCGGCGGCTCCACCAACCACACCATGCACCTGGTGGCCATGGCGCGGGCGGCGGGGATCATCATCAATTGGGATGATTTCTCCGATCTCTCTGACGTGGTGCCGCTGCTGGCGCGTCTCTACCCGAACGGCCCGGCGGATATTAACCACTTCCAGGCGGCTGGCGGGGTACCGGTGCTGGTTCGCGAACTGCTGAAAGGCGGACTGCTGCATGAAGATGTTCACACCGTGGCCGGCTTCGGCCTCTCTCGCTACACCCTGGAGCCCTGGCTTAATAACGGCGAACTTGACTGGCGCGAAGGGGCGACCGCTCCGCTGGACGAACAGGTTATCGCCACCTTTGACAAACCGTTCTCTCGCCACGGCGGCACCAAAGTCCTGAGCGGCAATCTCGGCCGCGCGGTGATGAAAACTTCCGCCGTGCCGGTTGAAAACCAGATTATAGAAGCCCCGGCGGTCGTCTTCGAGAGCCAGCATGATGTGCTGCCTGCCTTTGAAGCGGGCCTGCTCGACAAAGATTGCGTGGTTGTCGTCCGCCATCAGGGGCCAAAAGCGAACGGCATGCCAGAATTACATAAACTTATGCCGCCACTTGGTGTATTATTGGACCGCCGTTTCAAAATCGCGCTGGTGACCGATGGTCGACTCTCCGGCGCGTCAGGCAAAGTACCATCGGCAATCCACGTGACGCCTGAGGCGTACGATGGTGGCCTGCTGGCGAAGGTACGCGATGGCGATATCATCCGCGTCAATGGTCAGACGGGCGAGCTAACGCTGATGGTCGATGACGCTGAGCTGGCCGCGCGTCAGCCCCATATTCCTGACCTGAGCGGTTCGCGTGTGGGAACCGGCCGGGAAATGTTCGGTGCGCTGCGTGAGAAACTCTCCGGAGCTGAACAGGGCGCAACCTGCATCAATTTTTAAGACGATTCGATTTATAGATCTGGCGAGAGAAAATCTGATGAAAAACTGGAAAACAACTGCAGAAGCAATCCTCACCTCCGGCCCGGTTGTACCGGTAATCGTGGTGAAAAAGCTGGAACACGCTGTGCCAATGGCGAAAGCGCTGGTTGCAGGCGGCGTACGCGTACTGGAAGTCACCCTGCGTACCGAGTGTGCGATGGACGCTATCCGCGCAATCGCCAAAGAAGTCCCGGAAGCGATCGTCGGTGCCGGGACCGTCACCAACGTTGAGCAGTTGAAAGAAGTGACCGAAGCGGGCGCGCAGTTTGCTATCAGCCCGGGCCTGACCGAATCTCTGCTGAAAGCGGCGACCGGTGAAGGCACCATTCCGCTGATCCCGGGGATCAGCACCGTATCCGAGCTGATGCTGGGTATGCAGTATGGCCTGAAAGAGTTCAAATTCTTCCCGGCTGAAGCGAACGGCGGCGTGAAAGCGCTGCAGGCGATTGGTGGCCCGTTCGCGCACATTCGTTTCTGCCCGACTGGCGGCATCTCTCCGGCAAACTATCGCGATTATCTGGCGCTGAACAGCGTACTGTGCATCGGCGGTTCCTGGCTGGTTCCGGCGGATGCGCTGGAAGCCGGTGATTACGACCGTATCACCAAACTGGCTCGTGAAGCGGTAGAAGGCGCGAAGTAATCTTCGCGCGCTTACCCGAGGCCCGGTCTGCAGTCCATGCGACCGGGCTTTTTTTATCCTTCGACGACGACCGCTGAAGCCGCCGCTTTAGCCCGCGCAACCGCTTCTTCGACGTTATCGGCTATCGCCAGCGTTACGCCCAGGCGACGTGAGCCGTCAATTTCCGGCTTACCGAACAAACGCAGCTGCAGACCCGCGCCGACCGCTGCCTGGAGGTTGCTGAAGGTGACGTTCTGGCTGCTCATCTGCGGCAGAATGACCGCAGAGGCCGCCGGGCCGTACTGGCGAATCGCGCCAATCGGCAGGCCGAGAAAGGCGCGGACGTGCAGGGCGAACTCGGATAAATCCTGCGAAATCAGTGTGACCATACCGGTATCGTGCGGGCGCGGCGAGACTTCGCTAAAAATCACCTCATCGCCGCAGACGAATAGCTCAACGCCGAACAGGCCGTAACCGCCCAGCGCCAGCACCACCTGACGGGCGATGTCCTGCGCGCGTTCCTGCGCCAGCGCGCTCATCTGCTGCGGCTGCCAGGATTCACGATAGTCGCCATCTTCCTGGCGGTGGCCGACCGGCGCGCAGAAGTGCACGCCGTCCACGGCGCTGACGGTGAGAAGGGTAATTTCAAAATCAAAATTCACCACGCCTTCAACGATAACGCGACCGGCCCCGGCACGGCCGCCCTGCTGCGCATACTGCCAGGCCTCAGCCAGCTGTTCGTGGGTACGAATAAAGCTCTGGCCCTTTCCCGAGGAGCTCATTACCGGCTTGACGATGCACGGCAGTCCTGTCTCGGCGACGGCCTCGCGGAAGGCGGATTCGCTATCGGCAAAACGGTAGGCGGAGGTCGGCAGCTTCAGTTCCTCAGCGGCCAGGCGGCGGATCCCTTCACGGTTCATGGTGAGCTTCGCCGCGCGCGCGGTAGGGACGACTTTTTGCCCGGCCTGTTCCAGCGCCACCAGGGTATCGGTGGCGATGGCCTCGATTTCCGGCACGATAAAGTCAGGCTTTTCCTGCTCAATCAGCGCTTGTAAGGCTTCGCCGTGCAGCATATTAATGACGTGTGAGCGGTGCGCGACCTGCATGGCCGGCGCATCAGGGTAACGATCGACGGCGATGGTCTCAATTCCCAGGCGCTGGCATTCGATGGCCACTTCTTTACCCAGCTCGCCGGAACCTAACAGCATAACCTTTGTTGCCGCAGGGCGCAGCGCCGTACCTAATACAGTCATAACTCTCTTCCGCAGTAAAAAAACATGCGCCGCATTATAAACGAAAACGTTTGCGCATGTCTTTATGTGCATCATTTGAGTTCGCGGAAGAAATTTGATATACTGTATAAAAACACAGTGCTGAGAGGCTGCATCATGGCGGTTGAAATTAAATATGTAGTGATTCGTGAAGGTGAGGAAAAAATGTCTTTTGCCAGCAAAAAAGAGGCCGATGCTTACGACAAAATGCTCGATCTGGCGGAAGTACTGAACGACTGGCTGGTTGAGTGCCCGCTTACGCTCGATGAAGAGCAGCGCGATAGCATGGCGATGTGGCTTGCCGAGCGCAAAGACACCCTCAACCATATTCTGCGTTCCGGTAAGCTGCCGGAAGCTGAGGGCAGCGCCGATGCGCCAGCCGCGCGCGCAGAAGAAGCAGAAGAGGGTGACAAACCCGAAGAGGTCGTCGAATCGGCAGCCTCGGCACCGGCCAGGCCGCGCAAAGCGAAAGCCGCCTGAGCCATGCTGCCGCCGCCACTCGTTCTGGCGGTTGGCTCCCGCGCCGAGCGCCCGGCGCGACATTTGCTCATCTTTAGCTGACGATAACGTTTCCTGACGCCGCGTCGTTTAGGCTGGTGGTATCGCTTATCGCGCAACGAGGAAATGTATGGCTAACTGGCTTAATCAACTACAGTCTTTGCTGGGTCAGCAAGGGCAATCTTCTTCATCTGACGATCGGTCACGCGGCAAAGACTTCCTGCTGCCGGGCGCGCTTGGCGGCCTGGCCGGGCTGCTGGTTGCCAGCAAATCATCGCGCAAGCTGTTAGCCAAATACGGCACCGGTGCGCTGCTGGTCGGCGGCGGCGCGGTTGCAGGCAGCGTATTGTGGAATAAATATCAGCAGAAATTGCGTACCAGCGGGCAGCAGACATCGGCGGCGCCCACGCCCGCAACTGCGGCGTCCTCCGCGCCAGCCGAACTTGATGCCCGCAGCGAAAGGCTGATTATGGCGCTGGTCTTCGCTGCTAAAAGCGATGGGCATATTGACGAACGCGAGCGGGCAAATATTGAAGCGCAGCTGCGCGCGGCGAACGTTGACGTGCAGGGGCGGGTGTTAATTGACCAGGCGCTGGCGCAGCCCCTCGACCCGCAGAGCCTGGCGCAGGGCATCAGCAGCGAGCAAGAGGCGCTGGAAGTTTACTATATTAGCTGCGCGGCCATTGATATTGACCACTTTATGGAACGCAGCTATCTGAACGCCCTCGGCGAAGCGCTGAAGCTCCCGCAGGAAGTGCGTGAAGATATCGAACGGGATATCCAGGCGCAAAAACAGGCCGTAACGCTCTAAATCCGCACGTTTCGCTTGCATCGCTGGCGACTTTTGCCACCCTTATATATTGTGTAGTCACGTCACCCTTCAGGCTGCTGTGAAGCAGCCTGAAAATTTTAGTACTCAATACAAGCCGCAGAAGAATAAGCAGATGCCACCAAAAGCGAAACGGATCCCCCATGCCATGACATTACATGGCGACACGCGAATCGATAATTACTACTGGCTGCGCGATGACGATCGCGCACAGCCGGAAGTGCTTGATTATCTGCGCCAGGAAAATGAGTACGGTAAAAAAGTGATGTCTTCGCAAAGTAGCCTGCAGGACAGGGTACTCAAGGAGATTATCGACCGTATTCCGCAGCGCGAAGTGTCGGCCCCCTATAGCAAAAATGGCTATCGTTACCGTCAGGTCTATGAGCCTGGCTGCGAGTATGCGATTTATCAACGCCAGCCGGTCGTAAAAGAAGAGTGGGATGAATGGGAGGTCCTGCTTGACGGTAACCAGCGCGCGGCCGGCAGCGAATTTTACACCCTCGGGGGGTTAGGGGTTTCTCCTGACAACAACATGATGGCGGTGGCGGAAGACTATCTCTCCCGCCGGCAATATAGCCTGCGCTTCTACCCTTTAAACGACGGCGATGAATTTGCGGAAGTTCTTGAGAACGTCTCGCCTGATTTTGCCTGGAGTAATGATTCGCAGACCCTATGGTACGTGCGTAAGCATCCTACCACGCTGCTGCCGTATCAGGTCTGGCGCCATCGCCTGGGCACACCGGCCAGTGCGGATGTTCTGGTGTATGAAGAGCAGGACGATACATTTTACGTCAGCGTACACAAGACGACTTCCCAGCAGTTTGTGGTGATTTATCTGGCCAGCGCGACCACCAGCGAAGTGCTGCTGCTTAACGCGGAAATGACCGACGCCGAGCCGGTCTGTTTTCTACCGCGGCGCAAAGACCATGAATATAGCCTCGATCACTATCAGCACGCTTTTTATCTGCGATCCAACCGTGAAGGGAAAAACTTCGGCCTTTATCGCACTACCCTGCGCGATGAGCAGCAGTGGGAGACCCTGATCGCGCCGCGTCAGGAAGTGATGCTGGAAGGATTTACTCTGTTTACCGACTGGCTGGTTGTGGAAGAGCGCCAGCGGGGGCTGACCAGCCTGCGGCAGATCAATCGTAAAACAAGAGAGTCCCAGGGCATTGCCTTTGACGATCCGGCCTATGTGACCTGGCTTGCCTATAATCCAGAGCCGGAAACCGCTCGTCTGCGCTACGGCTACTCCTCCATGACGACGCCGGATACGCTATTTGAACTGGATATGAATACCGGCGAGCGGCGGGTACTGAAACAGCAGGAAGTCAAAGGGTTTGATGCCAGCCATTATCGCAGCGAGCATTTGTGGATTAAAGCCCGCGACGGCGTCGAAGTCCCGGTCTCGCTGGTCTACCGTCATGAACATTTCCGTAAAGGCGCCAGTCCACTGCTGGTGTACGGCTACGGCTCCTATGGCGCAAGCATGGATGCGGATTTCAGCGCCAGCCGCCTGAGCCTGCTCGACCGCGGTTTTGTGTTCGCTATCGCCCATATTCGCGGCGGCGGTGAACTGGGCCAGCAGTGGTATGAAGACGGAAAGTTTTTGTGCAAGAAGAACACCTTCAACGATTATCTCGACGTCTGCGATGCGCTGCTGGCGCAGGGCTATGGCGATCCGCGCTTTTGCTACGGCATGGGCGGCAGCGCCGGCGGCATGCTGATGGGCGTCGCGGTGAACCAGCGGCCTGAGCTCTTTCACGGCGTGGTGGCCCAGGTTCCCTTTGTCGATGTCCTCACCACCATGCTCGATGAGTCGATTCCGCTAACCACCGGTGAGTTTGAGGAGTGGGGGAATCCGCAGGATGAAGAGTATTACCGCTATATGAAAAGCTACAGCCCGTACGACGGCGTGCAGGCTCAGGCGTATCCGCATCTGCTGGTTACCACGGGCCTGCATGATTCGCAGGTTCAATACTGGGAGCCGGCAAAATGGGTGGCAAAACTGCGCGAGCTAAAAACGGATGATAACCTGCTGCTGCTCTGTACCGATATGGATTCCGGCCACGGCGGTAAATCCGGACGCTTCAAAAGCTATGAAGGCGTGGCGCTGGAGTTTGCGTTTCTGATTGGCCTGGCGCAGGGGACGCTGCCGGGCCAGGCGGAGGTATAGCGCCGGTTACTCCCCGAGATAGTGCTTCAGCGTCAGGCGCAGCTCGGGGCTCATGCGCTCCAGGTTATTGAACAGCCAGCGTAAATAGCCGGGATCGTTTTTCGCAACCTCGGAAACCGGCTTGCCGCGATATTTGCCGAAGGTGAAGGTGGATAGTAGCGCCGGGCGGCCGGTAATGGTCGCCATTTCCTCAGGCGTCCAGCCGGAGGTGTTGATAATATCGAGCAGCAGGGCGGCGGTGATATAGCAATCATAAAGCGCCCGGTGATGATGCAGTCCCGGTGGTGTCGTAACGCTGAGCTTGCGCGACTTATATAGCCCCATATTGCTGTACTTGATGCCTGGCCACAGGCGGCGCGCCAGCTTCATCGTGCAGATCCACTCGCCCTGCATCTCTGGCAACACCCGACGGTCAAAGCTGGCGTTATGGGCGACATACCACGGACTGCCCATATACAGCGGCACAATCTCCTCGATCCACGGCTTATCGGCGACCATCTCTTCGGTGATACGGTGAATCGCCATCGCCTGCGGGCTGATGGGGCGGTCGGGGCGAACCAGATGGCTCATGGGATTGGTAATTTGTCCGTCGACAATATCAACCGAGGCGATTTCAACAATGCCTCCCTGCAATCCGCAGGTTTCTGTATCGATTACGCGCAGCATGGCTCGCTCCAGGCCAAAGAAACCAGCGTAATGCAACACGCGGGTCTTGCCAACTCGGATGTCCGCAGGGGACGGGAATTATTTCTGTTTCGGTTCATAGGGCAGGCGAGAGAGCGAAACGGAGGCCAGTCGATGGGCAATCAGACGTTCGCGAAACCAGCCGCGCAGATGTTCGGGCTGTTCTCTTTCGACTAAATCGGCAACCACCGGCATATTGTAGCGTTCTTTAAACGCAACGCCCGCCGCGGCGAGATCGACATTCACTTTGTCCATCTCCTCCTGGGATAGTTTAGCCAGGTTCTTTTCCATCGGTTTCTCCTCTGATAACGCCGCAAAAAGTACTAAGCACGCGGCAAAAAGGCAAGTCTCAGACGCTTAGCTCGACTGCGCCATTATACAGGGTTATTCTCTGTGCTACATACATAACAAAAAGGAATGACAACTATGCCAATCATCGCCGGACGCGCGCTGCGTCTGTCTCTGTTTCTCGCCGGTTGCCTCAGCGCAGCAGGCGCATTCGCCCACGCCCATTTGCAACAGCAGCTTCCGGCCGACGGCGCGGTGGTGGCGGCTTCACCCCAGGCGCTGACCCTCAACTTCTCTGAAGGCATCGAAACGCAGTTTAGCGGCGTGACCCTCACCGGGCCGCAGCAGAAGACCATCACCCTGGGTAAACCTGTCCGCAGCGACAGTAATAAGGCCGAGCTGACGGTACCGGTTGAGCAGGCGCTGACGCCGGGCGAATATACCGTTGACTGGCACGTGGTCTCCGTTGATGGCCATAAGACGAAAGGACAATACACCTTTACCGTGAAGTAAGCCGATGCTGAGTGGAGTCTATGTCAGCTTACGCTTTATCCATTTTATCTCGCTGATCGTCGCTTTCGGCTGTGTCCTCTATGGGACATGGTGGGCGCCGGTAACCTTGCGCCGCTTAATGATGCAGCGTTTCTACCCGCTAATGCGCCATTTATTGCTGGCGAGCGCGCTGTCGGCGCTGCTGATGCTGATGGCGCAGGGTGGGCTGATGGGCAGCGGCTGGCCGGACGTCTGGCAGCCGGCTATCTGGCAGGCGGTTGCCGGAACGCAGTTCGGTAGCGTGTGGATATGGCAGATTTTACTCGCCCTTGTGGCGCTGGCGGTGGTCTGGCTGAAGCCCCGACGATCGGGACGTTTGCTGCTGGTCCTGTTTTGCGCACAGCTGCTGCTGTTGGCCGGCGTCGGTCATGCCGCGATGAACGACGGCTGGCTGGGGATAGTGCAGCGGACCAACCATGCTATTCATCTGTTTTGTGTTGCCAGCTGGGTTGGCGGTCTGCTGCCGTTTATCTACTGTCTTCGCCTGGCGCACGGTCGCTGGCGGCAGGCGGCGATTGCCACCATGATGCGTTTTTCACGCTACGGGCATCTGGCGGTTGCTGGCGCTATTGCCAGCGGCGCAGTGAATGCGCTGTTGATCCAGGGCGGGCTCATCAGCGCCTCGCCCTGGGGGCGTATGCTGTTGCTCAAATGTGCGCTGGTGGCGGCAATGGTGGTAATTGCGCTGGTGAACCGGTATGTTCTGGTGCCACGCATGTCGGCAGGCGGAACGCGAGCGGAGCAGCTTATCGTGCGGACCACGCAGATAGAAATTGCGCTGGGGGCGCTGGCGCTGTTTGCCGTCAGCCTGTTTGCCACCTGGGAACCTTTCTGAATAAACTGGTTAAATCATGAAAAAAATCGTTCTGACAATGTTGTTATTGGCAAGTTCTGGCGCTGCGCTGGCGGCGCCGCAGGTGATTACCGTGAGCCGCTTTGAAGTGGGTAAGGAGAGCTGGGCGTTTAATCGGGAAGAGGTGATGCTGACCTGCCGTCCGGGCAACGCGCTGTTTGCCATCAATCCGAGCACGCTGGTGCAGTACCCGTTAAACGACATCGCCGAGCAGCAGATGAAAGACGGTAAGACCAACGCGCAGCCGATTTCTGTGATCCAGATTGACGATCCGCAGCAGCCGGGACAAAAAATGAGCCTTGCGCCATTTATTGAGCGCGCGCAGAAACTCTGCTGATCGATATTTTCATCCTACTGTTTTTACATAAAAATAACCGCCATCTCCCCATTCCGGGAGCGGCGGTTTTTTGTAGGCATACGCAATCCTGAGAGGAATTATTGGTTCCCTTTTGTCACGGACTGGAAAACCTGACACGGTAAACTATTCTTATAAGGCAAGGCGACTTAGCCTGCATTAATGCCAACTTTTAGCGCACGGCTCTCTCCCAAGAGCCATTTCCCTGGACCGAATACAGGAATCGTGTTCGGTCTTTTTTTATCTTTTTTTCAGCAATCGCAGATTCCCTTCTAAAAACCCCAGCAGCTTTTTTCGGGGCTTTTTTCTTATACCACAACAATAATTTCCTAAACATTTCTTTTACAAAAAAATCGCCTGCTAACCTTTTAATAGCTCACCGTCACCAGGACGGTATCGCTGTAGGTTCCCGCAGGCTGGTTGCTCTGGTTCGGGTTAATCTTCAGGGTGTAGCTTGCAGATTGCGCGGCGCCGGAGCCGGTCACGCTGAGATTGTTATTTTCCGTCCAGGCGCTGCCGTTGGGCTGGTAAAATTGATACTGCAAAAAGGCAGTCGGTTGGTTAGCGATGGGCTGGCTCATCTGCCGCCAGTCGCCGACGCTGGCGTTAGTACTGGCGAGATTGACGGTGTAGGCCGCGTTTTTTGTGCAGCGAATGGCAAGCTGGCCGCTGTAGGAACTAAAACCGGACGGGAGGACGGCAGGGGCAAACTCGACGTCCGGCGCGCTGTCGATATAGCAAAAATTGGTCACCCTCACCGATACGTTGACCGTAGAGACCAGGGTGCCGTTATTCGGAATACATATCTTAATGCCCAGTAGATCGAGCCCGACGTAGCAAAAACGATACACCCAGGTAATGGTTAAGACATCGCTATAGGTTCCGGCGGGCACGTTGGCTCCCGGGGTGGTTCTGAAGTAGAGCGGCATGGTGCCATCGCTCGAGTTAAATAGCCCCAGCAGCTCAAGCAGCGTTGTCCTGGACCAGCTTATTACGCCGCCATCCTGATAGGCCGGCGAGCAGGATGCGTCAGAACAGATGCTGTAAGGGATGGCATCGCCGGCGCCGTTAAGCAGCCGGGGCACTCTGTTGCTCTGGTTAGCCGACGCCAGGGTAGCGCTTAGCGTGTTGGTCGAGTTCAGCGCCACCAGTTCCGGGGTGCAGTAAAACCCCGCGCCCGCCATCACGCCCTGAGGCGCGCTGTAGAGCGTAAAGGAATCGACAGGGCCGATCGCTGGCGCACTGGTTTTGATGCTGCAGGCGGCCAGCGCGTTGCTGGCTTGCCCAAGCGCTAAAAGCATCACGAATACCCGGATAATATTTTTCAATCTTATCTCCGCTATGAAGAGGGACAGCTGACCGGGCCTATCCGCTGCGGAACCGGCGTGGTCTCCGGAAGCTCGAACGGGATGCTGCATCGAAGCTCTCCGGCATTTATTTTGACTTCGTTAATGCGCCCGAGGTGCGAGAACCAGACCACGCCGTCGTAGCCCACCAGGGCGCGCTGTTGACTATTAACTTCCTCCACCGGCGTACCGACCGGTAGCGGTTGTCCCTGAGCATCGACGAAGATGAGCGTTGCCGAGCGCACGCGGTTAACCGGGAAATCAACCAGCGCGCCGCTGCCTTCGCGTACGGCGATGCGTTTTTCCACCGTGACGGCTTCGGTATCCGTGGGCAACGGCAGCGTATCGAGGGTGACCTTTCCCGGATACCACGCCGAAGCCCAGGGGATCAGCAGATGACCATTTTTATCGGTCACGCCGACTTTGCGGTTTTCATAATTCACCGTAATGTTCGGATAGTTGCCGGTAGAAACGACGATAAAGGCGTCGTTAATTTGCCGGGCGAAAAACAGACTGTTATCCATCAGCACGACCGAGCCTGCGGCCTCAAACCAGCTGTGATGATCGTCACGCGACCCGTAATAGCCACCGCTCAGCGTGGACACGCGATTAATCCAGGTCAGATCCGCCTGACTATAGTTATTGCCGCCGATCGAATGGGCGAGGTTCCAGCCCAGCCCGCCTTCCGCCGGGGCAGAGCGACTAACGTTGATATTTTCCCCCCATTGGCCTGAGCTGGATCGTTGACCGCTTAGCTGCACGGAGCTTTGCGAATCGAAAGGGATAATGATTTGCAACATGCTGGCGTAGCTATTGTCCTGCAGATCGCGGTTTACGCTCAGGTTGAGGCTGCTGCTTTGCCACAGGCTGCGGCTCCAGGAGAGGTTCATGAGCCGGGTATGTGAATTATCCTCGGCTTTGATATCAAAATAGCCAATGCTGAAAGATCCGAGCGCTCTGTCCCATGGGCTCAGGCTCAGCGTCGCCTGATCTGACTGACGGCTTAATGCGGCGACAGAACCGTAGGTGCTGAGGTTGTTGTAGTCAGCGCTGCGGCGAATATGCTGATAGTTCACTCCCCAGCTGCTGGCGTAATAAGAGTATCCGGCGGTGAGTTGATTGCCGCTGCCGTCGCCCCGGCTGGCGCTGGTCGACAGGCTGAGGGTGCCCAGGTTCCCCACGCCGATATCGCTGCCTATTCCGGCATTGGTTAATCCTTTGCGGTCTTCCGTATGCGTCGACAGCGTGAGCCAGTTGTTGACTCCATAGCGATAAATCGCGCTCAGCGCGCCGGCGCCATAATCGGCACTCTTGATACCGTAGTTGTTGCGCAGGGCCCCAAGGGTGAAATCAAAATCACTCAGGCCTTCGCGCAGCAGGGTGTTGGAGACATAAAAAGGAATGCTGGTGGACACCTGACGACCCAGGGCATCGGTGGTCACCACGGTAGCTTCGCCGGCGCCGCTGATCCAGGGAACGTTGGTCAGCGTATAGGGGCCGCCATTGATTTGCGCGGAGCTGGCTTTATAGCCGTTAATAAACAGATCGACGCTTGAAGGAACCGCCGCGCTGCCGGATAAATTGAGCAGCGGATACGTCACCAGATCCGGGCGAACGCTGAAGTTACGGCTCAGCCGGAGTCCTCCCATTCGTACTGAACTGCTCCAGGTCAGGGCGTTACTGACCACATCCCCGGCCTGGTAGCTAATCATCTGTTCGCTGTCGCTGTATTTCCACAGGGTGTCGTAACGCATAAAGCCCTGCTGCTCGTAGCCCGTCGAAGACCAGTTTTGCCGGATGACGGCATTGTTAGAAAGAACGCCTGGCGGCCCGAAGAGGCGCATCTCGGTATAGGTGCTGGTGGTTTGCGTTCCGCCGGACGAGAAGAGGCTGTAAGCGTCATAGTTAAATAACATGCCGGGACTGCTTATCGCGGCCTGGTAGTTTTGTCCCGTCGTCTCCCCGATGCGCTGCTCGGGAAGCCAATTGTCCGGCACCCGGAGATTGAGCATTTGCCCCGGCCGATCGTATTCCACTTTAACCGAGGGGATCGTCGTCACGTCAACCAGCGCATCTTGGGTCTGTAAGGGAATATGCGCCTGGCGCAAAATGTCGGCGGCGATCCAATAGCGACCCGTAATAACCTTTACCGGAGCGGCGCTCGCCACGAGATTCCCGTTGACCGATACGCTGAGATACAGCTCATACTCCTGCTTATCGCTGTATGAAGCTGCTGGCGCAGGCAACGAATCATAGGTCGCAGCGCAGGCCGTTACCGACGCTAGTGCCAACAGCCCTCCGGTCGCTGCCCTTTTCAGATCGCGCATTATCAACGATCCGCCGGAATTTCCACCGCCTGGCCGTTATCCGTTAATTTCGCGAACAGGTGCATGCCTGAGGGGACTGAAGCGTTTCCCACCAGCGGGAAACAGCTCTTTTTCTGCGCCAGCACGTAGCCGAGCAGGCCATTGGCCTGAGCTATCTGGCCCTTGCCACCGGCATTGGCCCAGTAAACCGCGCTGAGCCGGGCATGCTGATTGCCGGTATTGTCGATGCACAGCGTCTGGCGGCTATTTTGCCGCGAGAGCGACCAGCGCAGCGTGGTTCTTACCGCTTCCACGGATCCATTGTTCTTCAGCGGGTTGATGCCCTGTCCGTAGGTAAACAACGGCAGGACATAGCGCATGCGCATTTTCAGTCCGGCGGAATTCTGTTCCTTCTGCGCCGTCGGTTCAGCGGCAGGAATCTCATCGATAACAATACGGTAGGATTGTTCTTTGCCAGCCGTGACGGGGGCGATGCGCATCAACCGTACCAGCTGACGCTGGCCGGGCGCGACGGTGGTAAAAGGTGGGCTGGCGACGACATCACGCTGATCGGCATAGGCATCGGACGACCCTTTTTGGTCCCAGGAAAAAACGCGCAGCTGTAAATTAACCGGGGTAGCGCCGCGGTTTTCCAGCCACAGCTCTGACCCCTTTTCGTGGCTTTCGATAGTCTGGAAGATGGGCCAAACGAGGACGGAGCTTGCGGCCATAACGGAGCAGGGGAGAGATAAAGCGAATGTAAACAGCGCAAATCTACAGCGAATCATAGTTAACCTGTGATGATTTAATAGGTCAGCGTGACGGTGACCGTGTCGGTATAGGAGCCCACCGCCGGGAAGCCATTCGTGGCAAAAAGGCGGCCATAAACCGTATAGGTTTGCGTGGAGCTCGGAAATGATGCAACGCTCAGGGCCAGCGTACTGTTGCCCCAAACGTTAGCGCGGTTGGCATCCTGATAAAGCTGATAGGCCAGCGTGTTGCCGCCGCCGTTCGACATATAGCGCCGGGTGGCCGAACCGCCGTTTACGCCATAGTCGAGAGCGATTGAGATAGCGGTGCCGGGGGTACAGGTCACGATGATTGAGCCGGCGCCGGAAGTACTGGCGACATCAACATTGTTATAAAGCGATGACAGAGTGCCAAAACTCAAGGTGCCGAAATCCGTCGTTTGGGAGCCATCCCCCGCGCCAAGCGCGCAGCCAGCGGTTATCTGCGCGGAGACTTTGAAGGTCTTCTGGACAGTAGCGGCGTGGGCGCCCGAGGTAAAAAGCAGAATTAATGTAAGCCACTCTGGTCGAAGCATGACGCCCATTTTCCTTATGCGATTACCAGGTTAACGTTGCGGTTACGATGTCGTCATACACATCGGCTGTCGGCGCGTTGACGCTCTGGTCCTCGGGGCGAATACGGGCAAAAACGGGGATAGCCTGCGGGTTGCCTGTGCCTACGATAGCGATTGTTCCGCCGGGTAAAATTTCCTGACTGCGGGCGGCATCCGCATAGAGCCGATAAGCAATCTGCTGGTTGCCTGCCGCGTTTTTCATGTAACGCAGAGCAGCGTCGCCATACTGGCCGCCGTCAAGCGTCAGCGTTGAGTCAAGATCTTCGGTACAGGTCACGGTAAGCGCGTTACCTCCGCCGCTTCCGGTGACGCTTGCATCAATGGAGTTGGCTAAATCACCGTAGGCGCCGAAATTAATCGTGCCCCAGCGGTTGTTTTCTCCACTTCGGACGTTCGATACGCTGCAGCCGCTGCCAAGTGTGACCTGAACACTAATCTGGCCGCTTAATGTTCCCGCTGCGGAAGCCGGTTGCGTAAGAACTATGGCGCTCAGTAAGCCGCCCAGGATACTGCGCGATATCGTTTTCACGTTCATCGAAAACCTCTTAGTGGAAAGCCGCTGAAGAAAAACAACAATGTAGCGATAGTCGTGGGTCACCGTTTAACAACCACGGTTTTGTTGGTTAACGTATAGCTACTTCTGTGGGATATGGGTAACTTTGCGTTAATGACTGCATTTTGGTTGTGAAATGGTTTTTTAGTCTGACTTATTGCTATTCTGTTGAAATAAAATTCCTTATGTTAATATTTTGTTGGTTTTATGTGTTTTCTTTGTTTTTTGAAGGGGCGAAAAGAGAATGCGATTTTTTTAAAATCACAATCGGGCGCAAAGTTTGAAACAAAAAATCTGGACAAAAAGGCGTGTGTAGACACTTACCGTGCGGTTGAGCGACAACGAGGAGAAAACACCTGCACGAAATCAGGCCCATAGTGCAGGTGAACTTTACGGGCCAACATCGGAAGTGACCCAGTATACACATTTGTATGACAAATAGAATAATAGATAAGAAAACGCCTTAAATTTTTTGCCTATTATTTTAACGGCGCTTGTCCGAGGTATTGCAAAGAAAGGATAGGCAGCTTAGAGGCGACAAAGAAATAACGCCCAGGGCATTATTCTGGCGTCACAAAAGAGGGGTACAGCGTTGTTTCAAGGTAGCTAACAATGAACCATATTTCGTCACTAAAAATAAACCAGAGAGCAGCGGACAAAATAATCAACAGGATAGCCAGCAGGAGTATTTCTGTTTTGCTCATAACTTCACTAGCCGTCCGCAAGGAGTACAACGAAGTTATGATAGTAACTAAAGCGGCGTAGAAGATGCAAACGCCGCTGTGCTAAACGGCGTTGATGAAACGTTTGCTGCGTTAATCGATGAGAATTGTCATCTGCGCAGCCATATCATCCAGCAGCTGGAAGCGGCGACGATATTCAGCGCGCTTCTTACTGGCAATGCTCTCAAGCGTCTTTCTTTCCAGCTTCAGTGGTAAGCGCCAGCGCCATGCACCGTCGGCTACCCCTTCGATAGATTGCCAGAATTCATCATAGCTGGCGTGGAAATGGCGCCCTTTGCTCAGACGATAGCGCAGCGCGCGGAAGACGTGACCGTTATCGCTGACTCCGTAAATATGTTGAATGCCGCAACGCGCCGCCATTAGCCAGATAAACTCCATCAGCAGGCGTTTCGGGAACAGACCGTAGCAGGCGCGGGTTGCTCGTTTAATCACTTCATGCGAAATATTGCTACGCGGCCCCTGCAGGCCGCCAATAGTCAACTGCCAGCGATCCTGCTGACGGGAAACGCTAAAAGTCGCGCTGGCGAGCACGATCCCATCGCCATCGCGCAGCCATAGGGTCGTTTCACCCTCGCGTTCAGCTTTGCCCGCCGAAGAGGCGGAAAGCGTAAACCGGCTGTCGTCCTTGCCTGCCAGCTCAAGCAGCGGCAGCTCATTCGCTGCGGTCATGGCATCAGCCAGGCGCGATCCGCCCAGCGAGTCGACAAACTGGTAGTGGCTGATAATCGCGTGCGCGCGCTGGCTGGCGTTGAGCCCGCGGGTTAAATACTGACGATGAACCTTGCCCGGCAGAGTCACCTGAGCGGTCAGTAGCTGATTGAAGTCCGCGCGCGCCGACAGGCTCTCCAGCATGCTGCGCGTTGGCGCATAAAATAATGCCGTGCGCAGTAAAAACTTCAGCCGGTAATTACGTTTTTGCCAGATGGGTGCAGGGGTGAGTCGCCCCATCACCAGGTCGGCAATAAGATTGGGGCGTCGTTCAACGACCCCGGCTGAATGCAGGCTGTTATCCGTCACGATGAATACCTCGTTGTTATTTAGCCTCTATTCTAGGGATATATCGTGAGGAGCTTAATGCCCTGGCGGACTATATTTGGCTTTCGTTTAAACTCGATTGAGGTGGCAATATTACGCCCGCGCCAGCGGGAGAATTTTCCTATAATTAGGTCAGGAGGACGAAATATGTATCAGCGTATTAACGGTTCCGCCTGGCGTAATATCTGGCTGGTTGGCGACCTGCACGGCTGCTTTGCGCGGCTGATGGAAGCCCTTCGCGAGCGCAGGTTCGATCCTTACCAGGACCTGCTTCTTTCCGTGGGCGATCTGATCGATCGTGGGCCGCAAAGCGCGGAGTGTCTGGATTTACTGCGCTATCGCTGGTTTTTCGCGGTGCGCGGCAACCATGAACAGATGGCGCTGGATGCGCTTGCCGATGGCGAACCGATGCTCTGGGAAATGAACGGCGGCGGCTGGTATACGCAACGCTCAGAACAGCAGAAAGAGCGCCTCGCGCCGCTTATCGCCCGCTGCCGTCATCTGCCGCTGATTATTGAGCTCCACAGCGCTGAGCAGGTACATGTTATCGCCCATGCGGATTATCCGGCGACGCTTTATCGCTGGCAGCAGGCGGTGGATGAGCATCAGGTGCTGTGGAGCCGACAGCGTCTTACCGATCATCTCTCCGGGCGTCACGGCGCGATTGCCGGTGCTGACCACTTCTGGTTCGGCCATACGCCGCTTAAACGGCGTTACGACTACGATAATCAGCACTATATTGATACCGGGGCGGTATTTGGCGGGGAGTTAACCCTGGCGGCGCTACAGAGGACGGGCTAAAAGTCACTGTACTCCTGGGCGGGCAGCCAGAAACTATCGATAAAATCCTCTACCGGAAAGCAGCCGCCGTGACGTATTCGCTGATCGTCCATCGCTGCGGTGCACTGCCGTTCGTTATCGTACACATCCACAACGATATCTTCACAGCCTCCGTCGAGGTAACAAATAAACAGCACTAAGGCAAACATCCCGGTCTCATATCCTGAAAAACATAGTTATAAGTGTAGGAGATGTCGGGAAAGCAGGGGGAATAAATAACCCGTCTCAGGCGACGGGTTCCTTTGAATCAGGCGAGACGCATGATCCAGGCATCGGACTGACGATCGTAGTGCTTACGGTAGAGGACGGAATGTTCACCATCAAGTATGGCGGGTACGCTGGTGTCCGCGTCCCATGCATCTAGCTGCATACATAAATCCGGATCGGATTTGCAGGGTATGCTTAACGTTCGCTCTCCCTGCTGTTCGCCGTGCAGTTCGGCGTCGTCTATTTCAAACGCGCCGATACGTACGCTGGTTTTACTCATAAATTCACCCCGTTGATCTGCTGATTTGTGGTACGACCAGTTAAGGCCGCCATTTTTCAGCGTAGACAAAGGTGCGCAAAGCGCCAGTGAAAAAATGCTGTTTTTCCGTTCGTCATCACGCTTTAGTGCTAAAAAGCTTTCCGTCGCGCACCAGTTCACGGGGATAGCTGTTTTTTAAACGCGAGCCGATTTTTTTCGCCAGCCCCAGCGGCGCGCCCTGAAACGTGACAATAACATCATCCTGCTGCGACGGTACTGCAGGATAGACGTCACGACCGCGGTACCACTCTTCCGCTTCGGCCTGGGTCAGCTCAAAAGGGGCATCAGGCGCGGCAAGCGCAATGACCGCTTCGTGCTGCCAGCGATAGCCTTTGTTGTGGGTTTCGGCAAGACGGATACCGATGCGGGAAAAGCGCACTTTGCCGAATAGCGACTCGAGCGCGTGAGGGAATAGCCAGATTTCTTTATCCCGCTGCCAGAGCGTATGGTCAGCGCCCCAATGCAGGCCAACGGCGGCAGCGGCGGTCGCAATGGCGGCCGATTCGCGGCTTTTAAGCGGGATAAAGGGGAATTTACCGACCTTATAACCCGGCGCCGGCAGCGGTGCGATGGCGGCGGTTTTACGCAGACGGGCGACGAAGAAGCCTTCGCAATCGAAAATCTGCGGGAACACGTGCAGGAAACCCTCTTCGGTTAGCGCCTCGCTGGCCTGCGGGAACAGCGAACCGAGCGGCAGTACCTCTGCCGCCTGCGGATAGCGCGCCAGTAGTCCGTTGACCACGTCTTCGTTTTCTTGCCGGTTCAGGGTACAGGTGGAGTAGACCAGCGTGCCGCCGGGGCGAAGCGCATGAAACGCGCTGTCGATAAGCTCGCGCTGGGTCTCGGCGATACTGGCGTTGCTTTCCGGCGACCAGTTTTTTAACGCATCGGGGTCTTTCCGTACCACGCCTTCGCCGGAGCAGGGGGCGTCGAGGAGAATCGCGTCAAAACACTCCGGCAGCGCGGCGCCGAATACGCGCCCATCAAAATGGGTCAGCGCCACGTTGCCGATCCCGCAGCGGCTGATATTGGCGTGCAGCACTTTAACCCGGCTGGCGGAATATTCGTTGGCCAGGATCCCGCCTTTATTGCCCATGCGCGCGGCGATCTGGGTGGTTTTTGACCCCGGCGCGGCGGCGACGTCCATCACCCGGTTCGGCATATTTCCGTCGGCAAACAGCGCGGCGACCGGCAGCATGGAGCTCGCTTCCTGGATGTAAAACAGCCCGCTGAGATGTTCAGCGGTGCTGCCCAGCGGCAGGGCGTCGTCTTCCTCACGATCGATCCAAAAACCCTCCTCACACCAGGGTACCGGCGTTAGCTGCCAGCCGTAGGGGGCGACCAGCTGCAAAAAGTCAGCCACGCTGATTTTTAGCGTATTTACGCGAAGGCTTCGGCGCAGGGGGCGCTGGCAGGCGGCGATAAAGTCAGCGAAAGAGAGATGCGTCGGCATTGCCGTACGCATTTGAGCGAGGAATTCTTCAGGAAGATAGACAGCGTTTTGAGCCACGGGGAGCGCACCACAACGAAAAAAGGGGGCGTAGTTTACCATAAAGGCTCCGGCGACGGACACCGGAGCCTGTTATGCTTAGCGCGGCAGGGCGGTACCCCATTCGCGCCACTCTTTCGGTTCACTCTCCAGCAGCAGGAAGTGTTTACCATCCTGCGCTTTCGGCGCCAGCGGCGTACCCGGAGGCGTCGCAAAAGCGATGCCGCCGCGAATGAACTGATTGAAGGTACCGGTTTTCACCACGCCGCCGATCAGGCCAAAGTCGAGGCTATAGCCGGAAGCCAGCCAGAACACCGAGTTGTTGCGCACCAGATACTGATAACGTTTACTGATACGCAGCTGTACCATGACGCGATCCGACATCGAACCGAGCATCAGGCCGGTAACCGTACCGACTTCAAGCCCGCGGAACAGCACCGGCGTGCCGATACCCAGCGAACCGGCTTCGGGTACTTCGACGATAATGCTCAGGCCGTCGATATAACGTGAATCGCTAATCGTGGTTTCCTGAATTTCAAAATCACGGCGCGGCGCACCGCGTCCCGGCTCCACGTTAATATAGGCCTGGAAGAGCGTATCCAGATGCTCGACGCCCGCTGCGGAAATCTGCGGAGTAATCACCGAGAAACGCGTGCCGGCGCGGGCGAAGGTGTTGACGTATTCCGGATAGAGAACCGCTTTCGCCTGCACTTCGTTTTTCGCGGTAATTAAATTCAGCGATTGGATCTGCCCAATATCAATCCCCAGGTAGCGGATCGGCATACCTTCGGCGATTTTACCGGCGTCAAAGGCGTGCAGGGTTATCTGGCCACCCACCGCGCGGGCGGCGGTTTCCGACGCATACAGCACGCGTTTATTATCGATACGCGCGCTGGCGCTGGCGCCGCTCAGATTATCAAAGCTTATCGCGCCTTTCAGCGCGCGGGAGAGCGGGGAGGCCTGAACCGTCAGGCCGCTGCCGTTAAGCTGCACTTTCGCGCCGCCTTCGGCCCAGAACACGCTGTTACTGGTGAGCAGATGGCGATATTCCGGTTTGATATGGATGTTGATCTCAAAAGCGTTCTTGCGCGGCTGAACGGTGATGATTTCCCCGACTGCGAATTTACGATACAGCACCACCGATCCTGCCTGGACGTCCGGCAGCGTCTCAGCTGAGAGCGTGAGAGTGGTGGTCGGCAGATCGCTCATGCTGTTTTCCAGCGCTTTTTCCTGGTTGGCGTACAGCGGATAGCGGCTTTGCATCGCCCCTTTGTCGCCCGGAATAATGCGGATCCCGCCGTTGACCCATTCGCTGGCGCTGGCGCCGAGGAACTCCACGCCATCAATACCGACTTTGACGTCGATACGGCTATTGACCACGAATTTGCTGTCGCCGCGCACCAGTGAACGGTACTCGGGCATGACTGCGACCTGGAAAGTGACGCCGTCGGCGTTTAGCTTGCGCTCCAGAACCTGGCCAATCTGAACGCCGTGCAGGATCAGCGGCTGCCCGGCATCAATACCGTAGCTTTCTGGCGCGGTGAGCGTGACGGTTGCGACATCCGGTTCTTCCAGGATGGATTTATCGGCAGGCAGCACCGCAAACTGGTTGCGCGGTTCACCCTCGCCGGGGACCAGCTCAAAGGTGGTACCGGTCAGCAGGGCGCTGACGCTGGGATTATCCAGCGAGATTTTCGGCTTCTTCATCTGAATCAGCGTCTTCTCGCGCAGCAAGCTGACGACGCTGGGATCGACGGTCATTTCGCCGGTGACTTTCCCGTCAGCATTGAGATTCAGTTTACTGAGCTGGCCGACCTCCAGACCCTGATACATCAGCGGCGTAGAGCCCGCTTTTAACCCTGCGCCGTCCGGAAGGTCCAGTTTCACCACCACTCCGCGCTGGCTGTGCGCCAGGTCTTCGTATAAGTGATAATCGGTATTCTGCTGAGCCTGCGGAGAATCATCGGGGGAATCAAAGGCGATAGCGCCGTTCACCAGCGCGGAGAGGCTGTCCAGCTGAACTTTAGCTCCGCTCAGGCTGACGTCCGCCTTTACGCCGGATACGTTCCAGAAGCGGCTCTCTTTTTTCACCAGATTGGTGAAACGCCGCTCGATCAGTACATCAATCGTGACGCCCTGATTGTTCGGATTAATGGCGTAGTCATACACCCGGCCGACCGGAATCTTACGGAAGTAGACCAGCGAGCCGCTGGTTAACGAGCCTAAATCCGCTGACTTGAGATGGATCATCAGCTCGCCGTTATTAATGTGGTACTTCGGCTGGGTATCGAGGGCGACAAAGTGATCCTCGGGCTCGCCCTGGCCTGGCATCATGCCGATATAGTTGCCGCCAACCAGCGCATCCAGGCCGGACACGCCGGCAAGCGAGGCTTTCGGCGTCACCAGCCAGAACTGGGTCTCCTTGCGCAGCGCATCTTTCATATCGCCTTTGACGCTGGCAGAAACCTCGATTTTACTCAGATCTTTGCTTAGCGAGATATTCTCGACCGTACCGACTTCTACCCCCTGATAGCGGATAGGCGTCCGTCCCGGAACGATGCCGTTGGCCGACTGGAAGTCGATGACGATCGTCGTACCGCGATCCTGATAGCTGGTCCAAATCAGCCAACCGGCAATCAGCAGCGCGATGACCGGCAGCAGCCAGAACGGTGAAATGCGGCGTTTAGTTTTAATCTTGGCTTCAGTCGGCGAAGCGGGCGTTTCCTGACTCATGTGCGTCCCAAAGTAAGCGGCTGTCCAGCCATTCAACAGCAAGGATAGTTAAAATTACCGCGGCGCCAAAATAGACCGCGGCGGGCCCCATCGTAAACGCGAGGAGCTGATCGCGGTTGATCAGCGACATGGTTAATGCGATGACAAAAAGATCCAACATAGACCAGCGGCCGATCCAGGTAATCAGCCGCAGCAGCAGGATGCGGGTACGTAGCCCCTGTTCACACTTGAATTGTATGCTGACCAGCAGGGTAAACAATACAATAACTTTGGTGAATGGGACCAGAATACTGGCGATGAACACCACCCCGGCGATGGCGACGTTGCTGCTGGCCAGCGACATAATGCCGGAAAGGATGGTGTCTTCCTGACGCGCGCCGTTGACGTAGATGATCGAGATCGGCAGCAGGTTGGCAGGAAGCAGGAAAACCAGTGATGCAATCAGCGCAGCCCAGCTCTTTTGCAGGCTTTGCCGGCGTCGATGGCGCAAAGGCGTGTGGCAGCGGCGGCAGCGCCCGCGCGCATCGCGATGTCCGGTATAATGGCAGCCCAGACAGACCTGAAGATTTTCATCCGGGCGCAGCGCAGGGCGCTGGGGATAAAAACGCTCCCAGAGCTCTTCAACGTTCATATGGATAAGCGTCAGGATACTGAGCAGCGTGAGGGAAACATAGGCGACAAGCCCGATACCCGGCTGCAGGAAGGCGTAATCCTGCACTTTAATGGAGGCGACGCCGATGCCGACCAGGTAAATATCCAGCATTACCCACTCCTTGAGCCGCTCCAGCATCAGCAGTATCGGTCGCAGATTCATGCCCAGCACGTTGCCCAACCACAGGTAGGCGATTGACACCACCAGCAGCACCGGCGCGACGACCGCGCAAAAGAGCACCATCGCCGCCGTGAGCGGATCGCCCTGGCCGGTCATTTGCCAGATGCCCTGAAGGACGTTAGCGTCGATACGCACGCCCAGCAGATGCAAACGTAGCAGCGGTTCGCTCCACGCAAAAGGCATCAGCAGCAGCATAGCGATCGCCATGCTGCCCAGCCGGGTAAGCGACCAGTCGCGGCCATCGCGCACTTTGGCGTTGCAGCGAGGGCACCAGGCGCTTTGATTCTTTTTGAGGACCGGTAAACTAAACAGCAGGTCGCACTGCGGGCAGCGCTGATAGTGAGCGTGCGCAACAGGGGCGCTGACCGAGTAGACGATCATCTTTTTTGCTGGCGTAATCCTGGGTGTTTTTAGTGGCATTTATAACTTACAGAAATGAATGTATCTCTCTATCTTAACTCAGGAATGAATTCATCTTGAGCATGAATGCATTTAAAGCTTATTTTATTAGGCTGTAAGTGTAAGGCAGTAAGACAACTAAGCGATCATATAATGAACAAATCAGAATTCTACGCGGATTTAAACCGCGATTTTCAGGCGTTAATGGCAGGCGAAACCAGCTTCCTGGCGATGATCTCAAATACCAGCGCGCTGTTATTTGAACGACTGGCGGAAGTGAACTGGGCCGGTTTCTATCTGCTGGAAGGCGATACTCTCATCCTCGGGCCGTTCCAGGGCAAGCTGGCCTGCGTGCGTATTCCGGTAGGACGCGGCGTATGCGGGACTGCCGTCGCGCAGAATCGCGTGCAGCGGGTCGAGGATGTTCACGCCTTTGATGGCCACATCGCCTGCGATGCCGCCAGCAATTCGGAAATTGTCTTCCCGCTACGGGTGAACAATCAAACCATCGGCGTCCTGGACATCGATAGCACGGCGCATTCCCGCTTCACCGTTGAAGACGAGCGGGGTCTGGCAGAACTGGTCTCGCATCTGGAAAAACTCATTTCTGCCACGGATTATCAAAAAATATTCACCCGCGTCGCAGGATAATCAACGGATAACGTAGCATTTACCGAGGACGTCATTATAATGACGCCTGTTCATGCCTGCGGCTTGTTGGCTACGTCCGTTGTAATCAGGAAATTTCATGGAAAATCAACCTAAGTTGAATAGCAGTAAAGAAGTCATTGCGTTTCTGGCCGAACGTTTCCCTCAGTGCTTTAGCGCTGAAGGCGAAGCTCGCCCCCTGAAAGTCGGTATTTTTCAGGATCTCGTTGAGCGCGTTGGCGGAGAGATGAATCTCAGCAAAACCCAACTTCGCGCTGCTTTGCGTCTTTATACTTCGAGCTGGCGCTATCTGTACGGCGTTAAACCAGGCGCTGTCCGCGTTGACCTTGACGGCAACCCGTGCGGCGAACTGGAAGAGCAGCATGTCGCTCATGCCCGCCAGCAGCTTGAAGAAGCAAAAGCCCGCGTTCAGGCGCAGCGCGAAGCGCAGCAGGCCAAAAAACGTGAAGCCGCTGCCGCAGCAGGCCAGCCGGAAGAGGGAGCACGTCGCGAGCGTAAACCGCGTCCTCAGCCTCAGGCTCGTCGCAAAGAAGGCGCTGAGCAGCGTAAACCACGCCCGGCAGCAGCCGCCAAAGCGCCGCGCGAAGAGCGTCATACCCCTGTATCAGATGTGTCTGTATTGACCGTTGGCCAGGCACTGAAGGTGAAAGCAGGCAATAATGCAATGGACGCCACCGTCCTGGAAATCACCAAAGATGGCGTTCGTGTACAGCTGACTTCTGGTATGTCAATGATTGTACGCGCAGAACACCTGGTGTTCTGAAACGGAGGCCGGGCCAGGCATGAACAAATTCTTTAAGCTCACCGCGTTGGCGGGCCTGCTGGTAATAGCAGGCCAGTCGTTCGCCGTGGACGATATAACCCGGGTCGATCAAATCCCCGTGCTGAAAGAAGAGCCGCAGCACGCGACGGTGAGCGAGCGCGTAACATCGCGCTTTACCCGCTCTCACTACCGCCAGTTCGATCTCGACAATGCCTTTTCGGCGAAAATTTTCGATCGCTACCTGAACCTGCTGGATTACAGCCATAACGTACTGTTAGCCAGCGACGTCAACCAGTTTGCCGCGAAAAAGAATCAAATCGGCGATGAACTGCGCAGTGGGAAGCTGGACGTATTTTACGACCTGTATAACCTGGCGCAGAAGCGTCGCTTTGAGCGCTATCAATATGCGCTGAAAGTGCTGGAACGGCCGATGGATTTTACCGGCCACGATAATTTCAACCTTGACCGTAGCAAGTCGCCCTGGCCGAAAGATGAAGCCGAGCTGAACGCGCTGTGGGATGCCAAGGTGAAGTTTGACCAGCTAAGCCTGAAGCTGGCTGGCAAAGATGATAAAGAGATTCGCGAAACCTTAACCCGCCGCTACAAGTTTGCTATCCGCCGTCTGGCGCAAACCAATAGCGAAGACGTTTTCTCACTGGCGATGACCGCCTTTGCGCGTGAAATCGACCCGCATACAAACTATCTCTCACCGCGCAACACCGAGCAGTTCAATACTGAAATGAGCCTGTCTCTGGAAGGTATCGGCGCGGTGCTGCAGATGGACGACGACTACACGGTGATCAATTCTCTGGTCGCGGGCGGTCCGGCGGCGAAGAGTAAAGCCATCAGCGTGGGCGATCGCATCGTTGGCGTCGGCCAGCCTGGTAAAGGCATGGTCGATGTGATCGGCTGGCGTCTTGATGATGTCGTCGCGCTGATTAAAGGTCCCAAGGGCAGCAAGGTTCGCCTGGAGATTCTCCCGGCGGGTAAAGGCGCGAAAACGCGTATTGTGACCCTCACGCGTGAACGCATTCGTCTGGAAGACCGTGCGGTTAAGATGTCAGTCAAAACCGTTGGCAAAGAAAAAGTTGGCGTGCTGGATATTCCTGGCTTCTATGTTGGCCTGACGGATGACGTTAAGGTTCAGCTGCAAAAGCTGGAGAAACAAAACGTTAGCAGTATCGTCATCGATCTGCGCAGCAACGGCGGCGGGGCGCTGACCGAAGCGGTTTCGCTTTCTGGCCTGTTTATCCCCTCCGGCCCGGTTGTCCAGGTTCGCGATAATAACGGTAAAGTCCGTGAAGACAGCGATACCGATGGCGTGGTGTACTACAAAGGTCCGCTGGTCGTCCTGGTCGATCGTTTCAGCGCCTCGGCTTCCGAAATTTTCGCCGCTGCGATGCAGGATTATGGCCGCGCGCTGATCGTCGGAGAGCCGACCTTCGGTAAAGGGACCGTCCAGCAGTATCGTTCGCTGAACCGTATCTACGATCAGATGCTGCGTCCTGACTGGCCGGCGCTGGGTTCCGTACAGTACACTATCCAGAAATTCTATCGCATCAACGGCGGTAGTACTCAGCGCAAGGGTGTAACGCCGGACATCATGATGCCGACCGGAACCGAAGAGCGTGAGACCGGCGAGCAGTATGAAGACAACGCGCTGCCGTGGGATAGCGTCAATGCGGCAACCTTCGTGAAATATGGCGATTTGACGCCGTTTGGACCGGAACTGCTGAAGCGTCACGATGCGCGTATTGCCAAAGATCCTGAGTTCCAGTACATCATGAAGGATATTGCTCGTTATAACGCGATGAAAGACAAACGCAACATCGTTTCCCTGAACTACGCGCAGCGTGAAAAGGAGAACGAAGAAGATGATGCGATTCGTCTGGCCCGCGTTAACGATCGCCTGAAACGCGAAGGTAAGCCGTTACTGAAAAAGCTGGAAGATCTGCCGAAGGATTACCAGGAGCCCGATCCGTATCTTGATGAAACGGTTCATATTGCGCTCGACCTGGCCCATGAGGAAAAGGATCGGCCAGCGGTAGAGCCCCCGGCCAGTAAATAATCCCCCCAACGGGCACAATCATTTGTGCCCGTTTTCTTTCGCTTCTTTCCCAACGTTCATTGCCTGATTTCAACAAAATGTCAACGCTTTTGCCCAGCGTCAGCAATATGCTACAAAATGTAAAGTTGTGTCTTTCTCGTGACTTAGCGGGGGCTGATGGTTGAAAATTAGCGTTCTACCCATACCATGTGGGTAATCGCATAGTGCGTTTTGTTAAATCGAGGTAAAAAGAAAATTATGATGCGAATCGCGCTTTTCCTGCTGACCAACCTGGCAGTGATGGTGGTGTTCGGGCTGGTGCTAAGCCTGACGGGAATTCAGTCAAGCAGCATGACCGGGCTGCTGATCATGGCGCTGTTGTTTGGCTTCGGCGGTTCAATCGTTTCGCTGCTGATGTCGAAATGGATGGCGTTGAAATCGGTGGGTGGGGAAGTCATTGAGCAGCCGCGTAACGAAACCGAGCGCTGGTTGATGAATACCGTCGCGCAGCAGGCGCGCCAGGCGGGAATTGCCATGCCGCAGGTCGCGGTCTACCATGCGCCGGATATTAACGCCTTCGCGACCGGCGCGCGCCGCGATGCGTCGCTGGTTGCGGTCAGCACCGGGCTGTTGCAGAACATGAGCCGTGATGAAGCGGAAGCGGTTATCGCCCATGAGATTAGCCACATCGCTAACGGCGATATGGTCACCATGACGCTGATTCAGGGGGTGGTGAACACCTTCGTTATCTTTATCTCGCGCGTTATCGCGCAGATTGCGGCGGGCTTCCTCGGCGGCAACCGCGATGAAGGTGAAAGCAGCAACGGCAACCCGCTGATCTACTTTGCGGTTGCTACGGTACTGGAGCTGGTGTTTGGTATTCTGGCCAGCATCATCACCATGTGGTTCTCCCGCTACCGCGAATTCCATGCGGACGCTGGCTCAGCGAAACTGGTGGGGCGTGAGAAAATGATCGCTGCGCTGCAGCGTCTGAAAACCAGCTATGAGCCGCAGGAGGCCAGCAGCATGATGGCATTCTGCATTAACGGTAAAGCGAAATCCATGAGCGAGCTGTTTATGACTCACCCGCCTCTGGATAAGCGCATTGAAGCCCTGCGCAGCGGCGAATATCTGAAGTAAACGCCGCTCCCGGCCCTGAAAACAAAAATCCGCAACCTTCGGGCTGCGGATTTTTTTATGTCGATTCTTTGCCTACAGCCTGGCGCGCGGCTGCGTGACGCGTAGCCCGCTGACGGCAGCGGCGACGACGGCTAGGATCCCGGCCAGCAGAAGTGCGGTATGAGTTCCGCTATTGCCCAGCAGGTTAAACAGCAGCGCCACCAGCGCGGCGCCTGTACTCTGGCCAAGCAGACGGGCGGTACCCAACATGCCGCTTGCTCCGCCGCTGCGGTGAGCCGGCGCTGAAGAGACGATCGTATGGTTGTTGGGTGACTGGAACAGGCCAAAGCCCGCGCCGCAGAGCGCCATTCGCCAGATAATATCCAGATCCGTGGGTGTGGAGGGGAGCATCGCCAGACCGAACAGGCCACAGGCCATTACCAGCAGGCCAATCGCCCCCAGCAGACCGGCGTGAAATTTCTCTATCAAATAGCCTGCCAGCGGCGCCATTACCATGGTTGCCAGCGGCCACGGCGTCAGGAGCAGACCGGTTTCCACCTCGCTGCGTCCAAGCATCGACTGCAGGAAGAATGGTAGCGAAACCATGGCCAGCATCTGGGCGCAGAAGGAGCATATCGAGGTGCAGATGGACAGGGAAAAAATCGGAATGCGCAGCAGATCGACGGGTAGCAGGGGAACCGGCATTCTGAGCTGACGGCGGACAAAAAAGAATCCAACGACCAGCATCGCAATAACCTCCGCCAGCACCAGCTCGCCGGATTGGCCCTGTGCGAACCCGCCGAGAGCGGTAATTAATAAGCCGAAAGTGAGAGCATTCATGATGGCGCTGGGCAGATCGAAGCGGGTGACCTTGCTCCCGCCGACATTGGCGGGCAGGTAGCGCATCGCGAGAACCAGTGAGATAACGCCCAGCGGAACGTTAATGAGAAACAGCCATTGCCATGAAGCCATCGACAGGATAGCGGCGGCAATGGTCGGGCCCGCAGCGGATGAGACGGCGACAACAAAAGAGTTGATCCCCATTCCGCGGCCGAGAAAGCGGCGGGGATAAATCAGGCGAATCAGCGCGGTATTAACGCTCATTAGCGCCGCGCCGCCAAGACCCTGCGCAACGCGCGCCAGCGTCAACATTTCCAGGCTGCGGGAGAGCGCGCAGGCTAGAGAGGTGAAGGTGAATACGACCAGGCCGATTTTATAAATGCGCCGATAACCGACCATATCGCCGAGGAAAGAGAGCGGCAGAAGCGCAATAACAATGGCAATTTGATAGGCGTTTACTATCCAGATTGAGGATGCCGGTGACGCGTTTAAATCGCTGGCGATCGTCGGAAGCGCTACGTTGGCGATAGCGCCGTCCAGCACGGCCATCGTCAGGCCTAATACAATGGTCAGGATGGCGCCGTAACGCTGCGGTGCTGGCAGCCCATCGGGGAGGTTTTTATCCATATAAAGTGTATGTCTTATCGGGAACTATTAACTGGATAATGATTTTAGCATTGAATATTCAGCGGCATGTCGCAGATTTGTAACGAATGGGCAGAAGAACGATTGCGGGTAACGGGATGCGAATTTATAATAAAAACCGGTTCTAATTTTTATAAAACAGTTGCGATGAGGTGATAAATGGCAGTTGCAGATTTGGATAAACAGCCAGATTCTGTCTCTTCGGTATTGAAGGTTTTTGGCATCCTGCAGGCGCTTGGCGAAGAGCGTGAAATTGGCATTACCGAACTGTCCCAGCGCGTCATGATGTCAAAAAGCACCGTTTATCGCTTTTTGCAGACCATGAAATCGCTGGGGTACGTAGCGCAGGAAGGGGAATCTGAGAAGTATTCTTTAACCCTGAAACTCTTCGAACTCGGCGCGCGGGCTTTGCAGAACGTCGATCTGGTGCGCAGCGCCGATATTCAGATGCGCGAGCTATCACGCCTGACGAAAGAGACCGTCCACCTGGGCGCCCTGGATGAAGACAGCATTGTTTACATCCATAAAATCGACTCAATGTACAATTTGCGCATGTATTCGCGCATCGGACGCCGTAACCCGCTGTACAGCACCGCGATCGGTAAGGTGCTGCTGGCATGGCGCGATCGCGCGGAAGTTGAGCAGATTCTGGAAGGCGTCGAGTACAAACGCAGTACCGACCGGACCATCACCAGCACCGAAGAGCTGCTGGCGGTTCTGGATAAGGTCCGCGAGCAGGGCTACGGCGAAGATAACGAAGAACAGGAAGAAGGGCTGCGCTGCATCGGGGTGCCGGTTTTCGACCGCTTCGGCGTGGTTATCGCCGGCCTGAGTATCTCTTTCCCGACGCTACGTTTCTCCGAAGAGCGCCTGAACGAGTATGTTGCGATGCTGCACACGGCGGCGCGTAAAATTTCTGAGCAGATGGGCTACAACGATTATCCGTTCTGATTCACTATCCTATTCGGGCTACCGTTGCTGTAGCCCGAAACATGACTAGCCGTTATCCACTACCGTGACGCTTTTTCGCAGAACAGGGCAATCGGTAATGCCGATAATACCGCTGCTGGAGTGAACATATTGTGCGGTGCTGATGCCGCGAGCGGTGAGATATTTGCACTGCAATCCTAACCCACCGGCATTCTCACTGCTGCCTATTAACACGCCGTAGCCGCTTAATAATACGCCAATCCATAAGATAGCCAGCACCACAATGGTACGAATGATCAATCGCATTGTTGCCTCAATATTTGTATTATCCCTGCGTCTATTCTGTCATGCACACGAGTTGAAACAAGTCTATGATTCCTAAACTTGCCTTTCGTATTACAGTTAGCCGCGGTTTAAGATGGTCATGTTATCCTGGCGACATTTGATACTGATGCGGAGTGTGGAGTGAAAAAATTACGGTGGGTTTTGCTGATAGTCGTTATTGCAGGATGTTTACTGCTATGGACTCAGATGCTTAACGTAATGTGCGATCAGGATGTACAGTTCTTCAGCGGCATCTGCACTATCAATAAGTTTATTCCCTGGTAAGACATTTTTTATATGACTGATTTTCTTCTGCCGCGCGGGTGGTAGAATGAACGCCTTCTCTTTGAGGTGGTGAAATGAGTGAGTTACTAAATCCCGGGATTGTAAGCCTGGCATCCGTGGCGCTGTCTGTCGTGCTGTTGCTTGTCGGCCTGTTATTATGGTTTTTTGTTAATCGCGCCAGTTCGCGCGCAAATGAGCAGATCGCGCTACTGCAGGCGCTTCTGGATCAGCAAAAGCGGCAAAACGCGCTGCTGCGCCGTCTCTGCGAGGCCAATGAGCCTGAGAAGGAGAGTGCAGCAGAACCTTCCATAGCCGAGAAGGGGAAAGGCGACGACGACTTCATTCGTCTGGTCGCAGAGCGCTAATCTGATTGTCAGGCGTGCATCCTAGGGTGTGCGCCTGTATCTCACCCCGGTCTATAACTTATCCTTATCAATAAATCTTCTGCTGACGGTTATCCGGCGTGCCGGCAAGCGGACGCTGTGCGTTAATCGCGCCTCTTTAATTAGTTTGTTTAATTAATCAAATAAAAGGACAGAAACGGCCTGACTGTCATCAGGACTTCATTATTGCCGTGCAGTATAGACAATATTTTAAGTTATTCCATTTACGCGCTTCTATATTATGCAATGGTCCTGCAAAGCAATTTTTCAGCTATCGATATGAGCTTTTAAATGCATCTTTATGCAATACTTTTTGTTGCCCCCTAAAATTGGCAGTTTAGCTTTGAGCGGGGCGGGGTACGCCGAAGTTGTTGAGGAATGGCGGATAAACTCTCTTTCCGGAGCCAGTCTCTACGGCACAGACGCGGGGCGGAAAGGATAAGGCAGAGGGAGCAAAGTCGCATAAATGTGCAGGTGATCAAATGATTCCCTTATAATTTGTGCGAGCGATCGAGACCCATCTAAAAATGGCTTGCCATTATTAACGTAGTATGTGATAACACGTTTCGGGTTAAACGAGGTACAGTTCTGTTTATGTGTGGCATTTTCAGTAAAGAAGTCCTGAGTAAACACGTTGTCGTTGAATACCGCTTCTCTGCCGAACCTTATATTAGTGCCTCATGCAGTCATGTGTCAGTTTTATCTATGTAAGTGCCCACGGGCGAAGAAAACAGTCTAAGGAATTTTGCAAATGGCAAAGATTAAAGGTCAAGTTAAGTGGTTCAACGAGTCTAAAGGTTTTGGCTTCATTACTCCGGCTGATGGCAGCAAAGATGTGTTCGTACACTTCTCCGCTATCCAGGGTAACGGCTTCAAAACTCTGGCTGAAGGCCAGAACGTTGAGTTCGAAATTCAGGACGGCCAGAAAGGTCCAGCTGCAGTTAACGTAACTGCTATCTGATTCAAGACCACTGAATCTTGTAAGAAAGCCTCGCGACCGCGGGGCTTTTTAGGTTTTATTGCAAATCATGTCAATTATCCTCCCACCGTTGCGCTTTGTTGCAAAACAACATCCTTATTAGCACTGTTTAGCAATCTGTTTTGTATATATCTGTTAAATCAGGTGGTTGCAAAATAATGATGGAGCTAAGGTGCAAAAGAACAAACTTAAGACAGCCGCCAACTTTACCCCTCTGCGGTTCGGGTTGCTATGCGTGGCCATTCTTTGCTGTATGGGGCTGCTGCTGGTCCGGGTAGGCTGGCTGCAAATTGTCTCTCCTGACAATTTGGTGAAACAAGAAGATATGCGCTCCTTGCGCGAAGAGCCTATCGACGTGCAGCGCGGCATGATTAGCGATCGCGAGGGCCGCCCGCTGGCGGTTAGCGTTCCGGTGAGCGCCATCTGGATCGATCCGCAAACAACGCTCGCAAAAGGCGGCGTCGGATATGGCCCGCGCTGGCAGGCCATGGCGCAAGCTTTACATCTCAACCTTAGCGAGCTGGCTCATCGCGTGCAGGCGCATCCTCACGCGCGCTTTCTCTATCTCGCGCGCCAGATAAATCCTGAGCAGGCAGAGTGGATCGACAAGCTGCGCCTGCCGGGTATCAATCTGCGCGATGAGTCGCGTCGCTTTTATCCCGCTGGACACGTTGCCGCTAACCTGCTGGGCTTTACCAACATCGATAATCAGGGGATCGAGGGAGTCGAGAAAAGCTTTAATGCTCAGTTGACCGGTCAACCCGGGCGTCGGCTGGTGCGCAAAGATCGTCACGGCAACGTCATCGAAAATATCACGGAAGTTCCGGCAGTCCCGGCCCATAATTTGCAGCTCAGTATCGACGAGCGTCTACAAACGGTGACCGAAGACGCGTTGGATAACGCCGTGCGCTGGAACAAAGCGGAGTCGGGGGCGGCGGTATTAATTAAAATTGATACCGGGGAAATTCTGTCGATGGCCAGCTACCCTGATTTCAACCCTAACAATCGCGATGATGCAAAGCTGGATGATTTCCGCAATCGCGCGATTAGCGATACTTTCGAGCCGGGGTCGACGGTTAAACCGCTGGTGCTGATGACTGCCCTCCAGCAAGGCATTGTTCAGCCGGATAGCGTGGTGGATACCCATCCGTTTATCCTCGACGGCCATCGCATTCGCGACGTGGGTTACTATCCAGAATTAACCCTCACCGGCATCCTGCAAAAATCCAGCGATACCGGCGTTTCACATCTGTCGCTGGCGATGCCCATTCAGCATCTCATCGATACCTATAAAGCGTTCGGTTTCGGCGATTCTACCGGCCTGGGATTAACCGGTGAAAGCGCCGGGCTGATGCCGCAGCGCCGCTATTGGGGACAGCTCGACCGGGCGACCTTCGCCTTCGGCTATGGTCTGATGGTCACGCCGCTGCAGCTGGCGCACGTATACGCTACCATCGGCAGCTACGGTATTGAACGTCCGCTATCGATCACGCGTATCGATCCGCCGGTCATGGGGACCCGAGTGATGCCGGAGCAGATAGTGCATGAAGTCGAGCATATGATGGAGAGCGTTGCCTTGCCGGGCGGCGGGGGGACCAAAGCGGCGGTGCGCGACTATCGGGTGGCGGTAAAAACCGGTACCGCCAAGAAAATCGGCCCTGACGGGAAATATATCGACAAATACGTTGCCTATACCGCAGGCGTCGCGCCGGCCAGCAATCCGAAATTCGCCCTGGTGGTGGTGATGAACGACCCCAGCAACGGTTCATATTACGGCGGAGCGGTGTCGGCGCCGGTATTCAGTCAAATTATGGGCGATGTGCTGCGCCTGGAAAACGTCATGCCCGATGGAATGCCGGAGGGCTCGGAAAACCTGATCGTCATGCATCACGACGGCGTTCTGCCGCCTGCGCTGTAACGGTGGCCTGGAAGGGCGAATAGCGCTACACTTTCGCCCTTTCAGCACACCGGAGTTGCCATGTCTTACAGTTGCCCTCTTTGCCACGCGCCGCTTGCGCGCCGCGATAATAGCTTTATCTGCCCGCAGCGGCATCAGTTCGATCTGGCGAAGGAAGGGTACGTCAATTTGCTGCCGGTACAGTTTAAGCGCTCCCGCGATCCAGGCGACAGCGCCGAAATGATGCAGGCGCGGCGAGAGTTTCTCGATGCGGGTCATTACCAGCCGCTTCGTGAGGCGGTCAGCGCTTATCTGCACACCTTCGCGCCAACGGATTTACTAGATATAGGCTGTGGGGAAGGCTACTACACTCATGCCTTCGCCGCTATCGTCGGCCGCTGTTGGGGACTGGACGTGTCGAAATCGGCGATTCGCGCGGCGGCAAAGCGCTATCCGCAGGTCAGCTTTTGCGTCGCCTCCAGCCAGCGATTACCGTTTGAGGATGCAAGCCTGGATGCGATAGTGCGTATTTATGCCCCCTGTAACGCGCTTGAACTGGCGCGCGTTGTCCGTACCGGCGGCTGGGTCATCACCGCGACGCCGGGACCTCGTCACCTGATGGAACTAAAAGGGTTGATCTACGACGAAGTGCGTTTGCACGAGCAAAACACGGAAGCGCTTGAGGGTTTCACGCTACGTCATCAGCAGCAGTTGGCCTATCCGATGCGCCTCAAAGGCAGCGAGGCGGAAGCTTTACTGCAAATGACGCCGTTTGCGTGGCGGGCAAAACCGCCGGTTCGGGAAACGCTGCGCCAGCAGGCGCTATTCAGCTGCCAGACCGATTTCATGATTCACTGCTGGCAGCGCGACGCTGAGGGTTAGCCGGCAAAATGGCTCCAGAGTATTTGGGCGCCGATGCCGATCAGCACGATACCGCCGAGGATTTCCGCCCGTTTGCCGAGCAGCGGGCCGATAAAACGTCCTACCATAATGCCCAGCGTTGACATTATCAGCGTCGCGCAGCCGATAGCCAGCGCGGTGGCGATAATGTTGACCTGCAAAAACGCCAGGCCAACGCCGACGGCCATAGCGTCAAGGCTGGTGGCGAAAGCGGTGGTGACCAGCAGCCAGAAACCGTGACGGCGCGGAGCTTCACACTCCTCGCCATCGCCGCCGCGAACCCCTTCGATAACCATTCGGCCGCCGAGAAATACCAGCAATACAAAGGCTATCCAGTGGTTCCACTCGAGCACGAACTGGCTGGCGAGCATCCCCATTCCCCACCCGAACAGCGGAGTGAGCGTTTCGATAGCGCCAAAGATGAGACCGGTGCGCAGGGCTTCGGAAAATTTAGGTTTATGGAGAGTCGCGCCTTTACCAATAGAGGCCGCGAAGGCGTCCATGGACATGCCGAAGGCAAGAAGAATTGTAGCGGATACATTCATGAGAGCGTCCTGACCGGGGATAATCCATATGACACATCGCCGCCCCCAGTAAAAATACGCAGCCCATCCTGAAGATGAGGCGCCGCGTACAGCAGCGATGCGTCTATGGTCTCGCCTGATTGAAGACGTTCTTCTTCAACCCGCACGTGCCACGTTTTGCAACGAGTATGTTGACACGTACATTTTCCGACAGGCAGAAAATTGGCTACTCCCCAACGACGGGCGCAACCTTAACATAATTTTAGAATATAAAACAATAACAGAATCGCGTTATTTTAATAACCAAATGATAACGATTTTCATTTGAATTTAGAGGTGAATGATTCGTTAATAAATATCGTTGAATTAAGCGGCTGAAATATAGCTATGGCTATGTTTCAGCCGCCGGGAAATGATTAAATATAGCGTAAGCTATATTGTTAACTCATTGAGTGGAAACGAGAAGTTTGTATATCTTTTCCAGGTCGTCGATATTTCGTACGCGGATCAGCAGGCGACGTTGTTCTAATTGCATCACCAGCACCCCGTCTTCTGATAAATTCATCTCTGTAATACGCTTATATTCAATCCAGATATTGGCGAAAAAAAAGCCCTGCTTTTTGAAGATGATTTTGGGCGAGCGGATCCAGAAAAGATATAACCCCATTAAGGCCAGGGCAGATAATAACCAGGTGGTGATAAGTTCGCCATGATTAGCGATGTTGTTATAAATCAGAATGGCAATAAGACCGACGAAGATAATGCCATCGACGCGATTGCGGCGGAGCAGGGGGATTGCCAGCAAAACGGGGCCATTGCGGCGCGGCATGATGAACTGGTCGTAAACCGCAAACGCGAACAGTACAAGAATAAACAGGATTAACACCAGGTCCGTGATTGTCATCCATCCTCCAAATAAAAAAGCCGGGGGCAAGCCCCCGGCGCACAACGTATTGATTACTGGCCCAGCAGGCCGACTGCGTAGCCTGCAATACCGATGACGAAGAAGCCAACGATGATCCACAGGGCGTTAACTTTCTTACGCAGCAGCCACATACAGGCGAAGGTCAGCAGCAGCGGCACCAGTCCCGGCATCAGCTGGTCAAGGATAGTTTGCACGGTGGTCACGCGCGTCTGGCCATCCTGACCGGTGATGGTGGAGACCACCAGCGGAATGTTGACGTGCGTCCATTTGTTAACCAGCGCCCCCATGACAAACAGGCCGAGAATAGACGCCCCCTCGGTCAGTTTCTGCAGGAAGCCGCCGCCCATATCTTTAACGATGTCGATACCTTTACGGTAACCGTACGCTACGCCGTAATAACGGGTCAGCAGACGCACCGCGTTAAACAGGATAAAGAACAGCAGAGGCCCGAGCAGGCTGCCGCTCATCGCGATACCGGCGCCGAGTGCGGCGAATACCGGACGAACGGTACCCCAGAAGATTGGGTCGCCTACGCCAGCCAGCGGGCCCATCAGGCCAACTTTGATACCGTTAATAGCACCATCGTCAATCTCTGCGCCGTTAGCACGCTGCTCTTCCATCGCCAGCGTAACGCCAAGAACCGGCGCTGCAACGTACGGATGGGTGTTAAAGAACTCAAGGTGACGTTTAATCGCCTGTTTACGCGCATCGTTGTTCTCCGGATACAGGCGACGAATAGCCGGTACCATGGAGAAGCAGAAGCCCAGCGCCTGCATACGTTCGAAGTTCCATGAACCCTGGAACAGGTTAGAACGAATGAACACGCCACGAATATCACTCTGAGTCAGTTTTTTCTCGGTGGTATTTTTAGTCATATCAACCATTTCGCTCACCTGTTAGTCCAGTTCGTTGTCGAGATCGTTATTACCAGCAGCCTGCACAGGCGCACCCGCTACGCGGTTATATTTCGGGCTCAGCTGGATGTAGAGCACCGCCATCACGGTACCAATGACACCCAGAGCGACCAGGTTGAAATCGGTGAACGCGGCGGTAACAAAGCCCAGATAGAAGAACGGCATCAGGTAGCCTGCGCGCATCATGTTGATGACCATCGCATAACCGACAACCACGATCATGCCGCCCGCGATGTTCAGACCGCCGGTGACCACTTCTGGAATGGCGTTCAGCATGCCCTGCACTTCGCTGGTGCCCACGGAAATCGCCACGATAACCGCCGGAATAGCGATACGCATGGCCTGCAGGAACAGAGAGGAAACGTGTAGCCAGGATATGGCCGTCAGGTTTCCGTTCTCGGCGGCCTTATCCGCCGCGTGCTGGAAGGCAACGGTGATGGTACGAACGATAATGGTCAGAACCTGGCCTGCCGCAGCCAGCGGGATGGCCAGCGCGATACCGGCACCGATGCTTTGATGGCCGGCGATAACCAGAACGGTAGAGATAATAGATGCAAGGGCGGCATCCGGCGCAACGGCCGCACCGATGTTCATCCAGCCCAGGGCGATCATTTCCAGGGTACCGCCGATAATAATACCGGTTTTCATATCCCCGAGAACGGCGCCAATCAGCGTACAGGCCACCAGAGGACGGTGGAACTGAAATTCATCAAGTACCGACTCCATACCCGCAATACACGCGACGATGAACACCAGCACAATCTGAAGAAAGGTAATCTCCATTGCACTTCTCCTGTTGATTAAGTCTTAAGTTGAAAATTGCGTTGCGATCTGCGGGGTGACTTATTTCACCTTGGCGATCAGATCCATCATTTTCAGTTTCTGGTCGGTGGAAACTTTGCGGGCTTCCAGTTCGATACCGCGGGCGTTCAGCTTTTTGAACGCTTCGATATCTTTTTCATCGACCGAAATGGCGTTGTTCACCTGCGTTTTGCCCTGACGGAAAGCCATACCGCCGATGTTGACGCTGGTGATTTTCACGCCGCCTTCAACCACGCGCTCAACGTCCGTTGGGTTAGTGAACAGCAGCATAATGCGCTCGCCTGCGTATTTGGGGTTGTTATAGACGCGGATCATTTTCGCGACGTCTACAACGTGGGCGGTAACGCCCGGAGGAGCAACCTGAGTCAGCAGCGTTTTACGTACGGTATCCGCCGCAACTTCGTCGCTGACGACGATAATGCGGGAAACGTTGGTTTCTTTAGTCCAGCGGGTGGCGACCTGACCGTGGATTAAACGGTCATCGATACGCGCAAGCCCGATAACCATGTAGTCGTTTGGACCCATTGGTTTCAGCGGCGCAGCCGCTTTCGGTGCAGCAGCCTGAACCGGAGCAGGGGCGGCCTTTTCCACCGGCTTCGCTTTCAGGGCCTTCACGCCTTCGCGACCGGTTTCCACCGCCAGGGCAACCAGCTCATCGAACGACGGGTTATCGTCGCGCGCCATCAGCGTTTCGACCAGCATCGGAATATTAACGCCCGCGATGACTTCATGATGTTCTTTATCGACGACAATGCGGCTGGCAGCGTTAAACGGACTGCCTCCCCATGTATCGACGAGAAATAACACGCCTTTTGCTGTATCCAGCTTTGCCAACTGAGCGTTGTACTTCTCGATCAACGTTTCTGCGTTTTCGCCAGGAACGAAATCGATCCAGCCAACGTTTTCCTGTTCGCCCAGCAGCATTTCTGCCGTTTTTAACAGCTGTTCTGCAGCCCAACCATGTGTGCCTATTACAATAGCAATCGTCACTTGCTACCTCCTTTATAATCGTGAATGCATCATCTGTTGTGATACATCCTGAATCACTCTTGCGAACAAAATCGATTCAGTAAGGGTGTAAGATATAAAGTAATTACTACAGCGAATTATTTTAGACAGTGAAAAAATAATTAATGTGATGAAGCTCCGCTAATTTTGCATCGGTTGGTAATTATTTTGCAGCGCAAAAAATAGTCTTAGCTATTGCAAAGACAGGTAAATTTTTTCCAATATTGCTCTATATTTTGCTATGTTTACGTTCCGTTTAATCACTCAGGAGTATAGGGCATAGCCCGCTATATGGATCGTCACCGACGCCTTTTCACCTTCCGGCATTCGTCTGCCGCCATCACCTGCTACGTTTTTTCACCAGCAACAAGTGTCTCGTCTGTGCATGACACAGCGATGACTACGCCTGTCGTTAACTGGAGCTGCTCATGGAATTCTTAATGGATCCCTCTATTTGGGCCGGTTTGCTGACGCTTGTCGTCCTTGAAATCGTATTGGGTATCGACAACCTGGTATTTATCGCCATCCTTGCCGACAAGCTGCCGCCAAAGCAGCGGGATAAGGCGCGCCTGATCGGCCTTTCGCTGGCGCTGTTTATGCGCCTGGGTCTGCTGTCGGTCATTTCGTGGATGGTGACGCTCACTAAACCGCTTTTCAGCGTTGCCGATTTCTCGTTTTCCGGACGCGACCTGATCATGCTGCTCGGCGGGATATTCCTGCTGTTTAAGGCGACCACTGAACTTCATGAACGGCTGGAGAACCGCCAGCATGACTCCGGTCATGGTAAAGGTTATGCCAGCTTCTGGGTGGTCGTACTGCAAATCGTGGTACTGGACGCCGTGTTCTCGCTGGATGCCGTGATTACCGCGGTCGGGATGGTTAACCATCTGCCGGTGATGATGGCGGCGGTGGTGATTGCGATGGCGGTGATGCTGCTGGCCTCGAAGCCGTTGACTAATTTCGTCAACCAGCATCCGACAGTGGTGGTACTCTGCCTGAGCTTCCTGCTGATGATCGGTCTGAGCCTGGTCGCGGAAGGTTTTGGTTTCCATATACCGAAGGGCTACCTGTACGCCGCGATTGGCTTCTCGATTACCATCGAGTTCTTTAACCAGATTGCGCGTCGTAACTTTATTCGCCACCAGTCGACGCTGCCTCTGCGCGCGCGTACCGCCGATGCGATTCTGCGTCTGATGGGCGGCCGCAAACAGAGCGCTGCGGCACACGATAGCGATAACGCCTCGGTGGTGCCGGTACCGGAAGGTGCGTTTGCGGAAGAAGAACGCTATATGATTAACGGCGTGCTGACCCTGGCCCAGCGTTCGTTGCGCAGCATTATGACCCCGCGTGGGGAAATAAGCTGGGTGAACGCCGAGCAAAGTGAAGAAGAAATTCGCCGTCAGCTGCTCTCTTCGCCGCACAGCCTGTTCCCGGTATGTCGCGGCGAGCTGGATGAAATCATTGGTATCGTGCGCGCGAAAGAGATGCTGGTGGCGCTGGAAGCCGGTGAAAATGTTGCCGCACTGGCGTCGGCTTCGCCGGCGATCGTGGTCCCGGAAACCCTCGACCCGATTAACCTGCTGGGCGTCCTGCGCCGGGCTCGCGGTAGCTTTGTCATCGTCACCAACGAGTTTGGCGTGGTGCAGGGCCTGGTGACGCCGCTGGACGTACTGGAAGCGATTGCCGGTGAGTTCCCGGACGCCGACGAAACGCCGGAAATTATCATTGATGGCGACGGCTGGCTGGTGAAAGGTTCAACCGATGTGCATGCCTTGCAGCAGGCGGTAGGCGTCGACGATCTGGTCGATGAGGACGAAGATATTGCGACGGTTGCCGGGCTGGTCATTGCCGTCAACGGCCATATTCCCCGTCCTGGCGACGTGCTGGAACTGCTGCCCTTGCAGTTCACCATCGTGGAAGCCAACGACTATCGCGTCGATCTGGTACGCGTCGTCAAGCAGCGCCAGTATAACGACGAAGAAGAGTAACCTTTGTGCCCGTCGGTTTCATGCCGACGGGCTGTTTATTACCGCATTTCCCGACGCTTTTCCGCCGCCAGCCACTGCGGAAAGTCCTCTACCGGCATAGGTCGGGCATAATAATATCCCTGCAATAAATCGACGCCGTTGTCGCGCAGATAGGCTTCCTGCTCCTGGGTCTCGACGCCTTCCGCTACCATCACTATCTTCAGCCGATGGGCGAGAGCGATGATCATGTCGGTCACCGTTGCGTTGACGCTATCGACACCAATCGCGCCGATGAAAGACTTATCAATCTTCAACACATCAGGACGCAGTTTTTCCAGCCAGGAAAGAGAGCTGTTGCCGGTGCCGAAATCGTCGATGGCCAGCTTTACTCCCTTAAAATGGAGATGTTCGGCCATATGGTGATCGCCATCCTGGAGCACGTCGCGTTCGGTGAGTTCAACCACCAACTGCTGTACTGGATGGGCGCTAAACCAGTAATGATGCAGATCGCGCAGCAGTTCGCCATTCGCGAAATGGCGGGCGGCGACGTTAATGCTGATGTGAAACTGTTTATCCTGCGGAAAGAGGGCTAATTTATGGGCCGTTTGCGAAATAACGTAGCGGGTCAGGGGCAGTATCAGGTTATAACCTTCGGCGATGGGGATAAAGACATCCGGCGAAATAGCGCCTCTGCGCGGGTTATTCCAGCGCAGCAAAATCTCCACGCCGCAGCATTGCCGGGTGCGTAAGTCCTGCAGGGGCTGGCACCAAAGCGTGAACTCGTGGGCGGCGATTCCAAGGTTAATTTCCCGGGAAAAGCTCATTCTTCCCGCGGTCGCCAGCCACGCAATACCGGTCATCAACAGGCTGATTATCAGCGCCAGGGGCAGTTCGCCCGGTAGCTCATTGAAGGCGACCGCTGAGGCGCCCGGCCCGCTGACGCTAATCGTGAAAGGAAATTCCGTCGAATGCTGGCGATAGATGATTTGCTCGCCTGGCAACGCTTCGTGATCGACCAGCCCGGTGCCGCTAATAAAGCTTTTTTCACCGACGCTGAGGCCAATTCCGGTAATTAACGCCGATTTTGCATTGAAAATTAACTCGCCCAGCAGCTCGATATTAATCACCAGCAGCACGCCGTCGTCACCGCTAAGCGAAGCGGGATACCACTGGATGAGAACCGGCGTTCCCTTGAGCAACGAAGAGTCGTAGCTGAAAGTAAGCAGCGGGTGACTGGTCGGCAAGGCGGGCTGTAACTGGTGCACCGGAATATTTCGTTGACCAAAAATACTGGAGCAGTACAGTTGTTTCGACTGCACCAGGGCGATGGATCGCACCGTCTGTAGCGACGCCGCCAGCTTACGTAACGTGAGATGAATTTCCTGACAGGGCTGGTTTACCAGGTGCAGCAGGGGGGCGTGCTGTGCCGCCAGAGGCCGCAGGATATTATCCATGGCGGTCACCATTTTATTGGTGCTGATCTGGACGCGCTGCTGATTTAGGCTACGCTGCGAAATAAATCGTATTACTAATGTCGTCGTTAGCGTAAGTAGCGCGACCAGCAAGCAAACCAGAATGCGTTTCCTGCGATAGGTTGTGATAACTTTTTGTGCAGTCTGCATGCGCGACGCCCTGTCGGCTAAAAGTGTTAATGAGAGTAACAGCCGTTATAGAGCAAGTGTAGTGGGCGCAGATAATATCGAGAGGAAAAAGAAGAATGCGCCCGTGGGCGCATTCTGTTGAGCAATGATTAGTCGCACTGAACTTTGATTGCCAGGCCGCCGCGCGACGTTTCCCGGTATTTGGCGTTCATGTCCTTACCGGTCTCATACATCGTCTCAATGACTTTATCCAGCGACACGCGCGGTTCGCTGGTGCGGCGCATAGCCATCCGACTGGCATTGATGGCTTTGACGGAAGCGATGGCGTTACGTTCAATGCACGGTACCTGCACCTGGCCGGCCACCGGATCGCAGGTGAGACCAAGGTTGTGTTCCATGCCGATTTCCGCCGCCACGCAGACCTGCTCGGGGCTGGCGCCAAGGATTTCCGCCAGACCTGCAGCGGCCATCGAGCAGGCCACGCCGACTTCGCCCTGGCAGCCGACCTCAGCGCCGGAAATGGAAGCGTTCATTTTATACAACGTACCGATAGCGCCAGATGCAAGGAAGTAACGAATATAGATATCCGGGCTGACGGACTCGATAAAGTGGTCATAGTAAGCCAGGACCGCCGGCACGATGCCGCAGGCGCCGTTAGTCGGTGCCGTGACCACGCGGCCACCGGCGGCGTTCTCTTCATTCACCGCCAGCGCGAACATATTGACCCAGTCCACCACGTTCATCGGGTCGCTGGAGAGTTTATCGCTGGCAACCAGCATCCGCCGCAGCGCCGAGGCGCGACGAGGCACGCGCAGCGGGCCAGGCAGTACGCCTTCGGTGTTCATGCCGCGGTCGATGCAGGCGCGCATGGTCTGCCAGATATTAGCAAAATAGTCTTCAATCTCTTTTTTGCTGTGCAGAGCCAGCTCGTTCTGCATCACCATGCCGGACAGCGACATGCCGGTCTCTTTGCAGTAGCCCAGCATCTCCTGGGCGGATTTGAACGGATAGGGTACGGAAAGTTCGCTGGCGCTCTCTTTGCCGAAATGCTCTTCATCGACGATAAAACCGCCGCCGATGGAGTAATAGGTTTTGCTGTAGATTTCTTTCTCGCCAGCCCAGGCATGAATGGTCATCCCGTTTTCATGCAGCGGCAGGTTGTCGCTACGAAAACGCATGCCGTCATTCTGCGGGAAATCGACCTCATGCTGCCCCTGCGCCAGCAGCAGGCGTCCGCGCGTTTCAACGTCGCGAATAAATGCCGGTATCGCGTCAATATCGACCGTATCGGGCTGATTGCCCGCCAGTCCCATAATAATAGCGATATCCGTATGGTGGCCTTTGCCGGTTAATGACAGTGAGCCGTAGACGTCAACCGCCACGCGCGTCACTGTATTAAGCAATCCCTTTTCGACCAGGTCATCGACGAACTGTTTACCGGCCTTCATCGGCCCTACAGTGTGGGAAGATGAGGGGCCGATCCCCACCTTGAACATGTCGAATATACTAATCACGCTAACACTCCTGACAGGGTTGTCGCGAGTGCGACAACGATGTAATCACTGCGCATAGTGTAAGAGGGAACCGGGTCATCAGCTTATGTATTCACATGAATTAAACTAATGGATAACCGCGGATTTACTAATGCTGTGAACCCGCGCTATTAAGTATATACCCTGGAGAATTCGAGTTGCAGAAAAGCTAGCTTACACGCAACCTGAAGTATGGCGGGTAGCGCTAAGGACGAGCGCCTATCTGCAGCGCCAGCTCGCGAATAATACCGGCGGTCATTCCCCAGACAAAATAATGCTGGTACCAGGATAGCCAGACGCGATGCGAATTGCCGCGGCGATGGATATCCAGCGGGTGATAGCGTCCCAGCCGCAGCGCTTCGGCCAGCGGCATTTCGAAGACCGCAGCGACTTCATCCTGGCTGGCATGATAGTGCAGGTCAGGTGGAATAATCCCTACCACCGGGGTGACCTGAAAGCCGGTGACGCTATCCACCGGCGGCAGAACGCCGATGACCTCAACCGACTCTGGCGGGATCGCGACCTCTTCCTGCGCCTCGCGCAGCGCGGCGGCGATCAGCGTCGCATCGCTGCTATCTACCGCGCCGCCGGGGAAAGCGACCTGACCCGCGTGCTTGCGCATCAGCGGCGAACGCTGGGTTAGCAGCAGCCCAGGCTGCGGGCGACGTACAATCGGGACCAGTACCGCAGCCTGACGCTGGTTAAGCGCGCTGCGCGTGGGCTGCGGGCGCAGAAGCTGAAAACGCGAAAGGAAATCGTCAAGTTCGAGGGCGCTGTCCGCCATGTGCTAGCTCTCCAGTTGCTGCAGGATACGATTAACTTTATCAAAAGTTTCCTGATATTCCGCTGCTTCATCGCTATCGGCGACAATCCCGCCTCCGGCGGAGCAGTAAAGCTGCCCCTGCCAGGCCGTCAGCGTACGGATGGTAATGCTGGTATCCATATTGCCGCAGAAGCTGAGATATCCGATGCTGCCGCACCACGCATTGCGCCGCTGCGGCTCCAGCTCATCGATGATCTCCATCGCTCTGACCTTCGGCGCGCCGGTAATTGAGCCACCGGGAAAGGCCGCGCGCAGCAGGTCGGCGGCGTGCAGATGGGAAGGCAATCTGGCGGTCACGGTGCTCACCAGGTGATGCACGGCAGGGAAGGGCTCCACCACAAACAGTTCGGGCACCCGGACGCTACCGGGAGTGGCAACCCGGCCAATATCGTTGCGCATTAAATCGACGATCATCAGGTTTTCGGCGCGGTCTTTTGGCGAGTTCGCCAGCTTTTGCGCCTGCAGCGCGTCCTGCTCAGGGTCGGTCAGCCGGGGGAGCGTCCCCTTAATCGGCCTGGTTTGAATTTCGCCTTGCCGGAGCTGAATAAAGCGCTCGGGCGACAGGCTTAATACTGCCCCTTCATCCAGGCGAATAAAGGCGCTGAACGGCGCGCGATTGGCGCGGTTAAGCTGACGGAAGGCCTGCCACTCATCCCCACGATAGCTTGCCGTAAACCGCTGCGCCAGGTTGACCTGATAGCAGTCGCCGCTGTGCAGCCAGGCCTGGATCTGGCGAAACTTCTCGCCATACTCTTCGCGGCTCATATTTGAGCGCCACGCTGAGGTCAGGGTAAAGGTTTCGGCGACAGGCTCTGCCTGTGCTTCCAGCCATGCCAGGCGCGCCTGCGGATCGTCATAGCTGAATAACGACACCTCCCGACGCTGGTGATCGACGATCAATGCCCAGTCGTAGATCCCCACCGCCATATCCGGCAGCGCGATATCTGCATCCGCTCGTGACGGCAGAGATTCAAAGCGGCGGCCCAGATCGTAGCCGAACAGCCCCAGCGCGCCGCCGAGAAACGGCAGATGCGGATGAGGCTGCGGATGCAGGTTGAAGCGCGCCAGCTGCTGATGCACGAGCGTGAGCGGATCGGCGTCAGAGGTGATGACGGTTTCCCCCTCGTTGATGATGGTCGTTTGACCACGCGTTACCAGCGTGGCTCGCGGCTGGGCGACAACAATATCAAAACGATTATGCGGATGTTCGGCAAAGCCGGAATGCAGCAGCATCGCCCAGGGCCGGGAACTTAAGGAGCTAAAATAGTATTCAGCGGCATCCGGACGCCAGGGCAGGGAAATCATAGCGGGGGACAACATCGTCTTCTTCAATCCTGATCGTTACCGCCCGCTGGTATACAAGAGGACGGCGTGAAATAATTACGCCCCACAATGTAGCAGGAGTCAGTCATGTTTGCAGGTTTACCTTCGCTGAGCCACGAGCAACAGCAAAAAGCAGTGGAAAGAATTCAGGAGCTGATGTCCCAGGGCATGAGCAGCGGCCAGGCTATTGCTTTAGTGGCCGATGAACTGCGCGCCTCCCATACCGGCGATCGGATTGTGGCGCGCTTTGAGGATGAAGACGAGTAAACTCCCTCCAGTTGAGATCAGGTGCCGCTTTCCGCGAACGGAAAGATCGCATCGGGTCGTTTCCCGGGGGCGTCGTAAAACGTCACGTGCGTCACGCGCTCGCCGCGCCAGAAGGTAATTTGCGTCCCGACTGGCGTATGATTCACTTGCACTTCCGTCAGCGGTGCGCTGTTGGCAAAATCCCACAGGCAGACAAAACGCGCCTGCGGCAGGTGACTGCGTATGACCAGATAGCTGAGATCGTGAGTCGCCGGGTTATCGGGCGCCACTCCCTGCCAGAGTTCACCATCACCGGAAAGCCAGAGCGCAACGGTATCGCCGTCGCGCGCAAAGTGGCGCGGCTGGCAGCCGTTCAGCGGCGCCATGGTTGCATTGGCCATATGCCGCAGCGGTCCGCTGAGCGAAAAGGGCTGCGGCGTGCCGCTCTGATCCAGCGCCTGCGCCGCCAGGTGCAAAGTCCAGTCGAGCTGCTGGCGATGTGGGTTCTCTACGGTAGAGAGATCGATCAGCACCTCTTCAAGCCATAGCAGGCGACGGCGAAAGCGCACATCTCGCCAGGCCGTCGCGTCCCACTCGACGCGGCTATGACTGTCTAGCTCCGGCGGCGGCTTGCCCCAGTCAACCTCGCTGTCCAGCCACAGAGCATCGCTATCCATATGCCAGCCTGATACCTGCGGATTGGCCGGAGGCTGGTTGGTCTGATTGACGGAAAGCGTATTATGGGTGGCGCTGTTTTTGTAGTAGTCGTAGTGCATTTTCGCGCCGTAGCCGGTTGTGCCCATATCCGGGAGCAGCCAGCCGTCGTGATGCCAGAGCATCAGCCCCAGCCTGTCGTAATGATCGTGTTCGCCGCCCCAGGGACTGTGCTTTATCAGCAGCGCCTGCTGCGGGCGCCGCCAGAGAGTGAGCCCCGCGCCTGGCGCAAACAGCGATTGCTGAGGAATGAGCGCCTGCGTCGTTTCAGGCAGCGGCTGGTTGCGCCACAGCAAGGTCTCGCGGACATCAGGTTCCGTTTCAATAAACTGCAGCACGGCGGCGTAGAGCGGGTCACGCCAGATAAACCAGGCGAATTCGTACAGATCCCGGTGTCGCAGCTTTTCTTGTCCGGCGAGGCAGTCGTTGAGGCGAGGGAAGGTTCCGTCCGGCAGTAGCAGCGACAGCGGGAACTTCAGCATCGGCTGATACCAGGGGCCATCCAGCAGGCTCCAGCGAGTGCCGCGCGCCAGTTTTTCAAAGGCAAAAAAGCCCTGCAGCGCGTAGTAGTGGTAGTGAATCGAACCTTCAAACCATAGCCCCTCCGCCAGCAGGCCCTTTTCCAGCTGCCAGCGCAGGCCGTAAGGCTGGTTAACGGCGAATTCCAGCAGGCTCTCATCTTCAAGAACGAAACCGAGAACGCCAAGCGCCGCGCTAATTTTGACTTCGTGATTATGAATCTGCGCAGTGCGGTGCTCGCGTAGAAACGTTGCCGCGCAGCGCAGCAGGTTGTCGCGAATATGCCGCTCTTCGGCGGAGGTTAAGCCGTCGCGAATAAAGTCATAACCCAGCGCCATCTCCAGAATACAGTTGGCTTCGCACAGCGTCTGGGCGTTCATCTTCCCCGGTCCGTTGTTGGGAATATCACCGTGAATTTGATAGCCGGGATAGACGTCAGCGTAACCCATCAGCAGCGTGCGAACTTTATCGCGATACGCCGTTTCGCCGGTCAGCCGCCATATCAGACCAAGCTGCTGACAGGCGCTGGCGTTACGACCGTTCATTTCTCGCCACCATGCGCCGTCCCACGGCTCACCGCTGAAAATTTCGCCATCAACCGGGCAGGCGTGGCGATGAGGCATATCCGCCCGCCACGTCAGCCGCACGCCGTGATGGGGGCAAAAATAGTAGAGGTTCCAGCTGGCGATCCCCGTTTGTGGAATGAGCGCCGTCGCGTCAAGCTGCGGTTGCGCTTCCTGCACCAGCCGTTCAAGCAGACCGCTATCGCCGGCTGCACGTCTGGCAATGTCGGGCCAGAGTCCAGAAAATTGTTTCATTAGCGGTTATCCCTGACCTCTGACGATGGGGAAAGCGGAACAATGAGCGTGGTGATATCGTCGGGATATTTCGCTCTTAACCATTGCGCTTTGGCGCGGAACAGGGGATCTTCCGGCCAGGCATGCGCGGCGGTGGCCATATTGCGCAGCGCTTTCTTGTCGTCCATCTTATCAAGGTCTTTCCAGGGCCATGGCGTATCGCTGTTAATAAACCCGGCGATGTATTGATAGCCTTTGCGCAGGCTATGGTCGTCGAGGGTGAAGTTCCAGATATCGACGCCCGCCTTCTCGCCCAGACGACCCAGTCGGTTATAGGCTTCAAGGTTGAAATTGCTGTAGTGCCACGGACGCGTGCGCTCCAGCTCGCCCATCTGGCGGCCTTCAATGTCGAATTGCCCGGCAATTCGTCGCAGCTGGGTGATGTACAGGCGCTGTTTCGCCTCGTCAGTTTTACCGCTAAACAGGGCGAAGGTCGCGGCCTGCATATCAAAATAGCTGCCGTGGTTGTTGTGCCAGTTATCTTCTTCGAAACCGTTCTGGCTGGTGGTCATCCACTGGTAATACTCGCCAAACCACTGCTTTAATGCGCTAACGTCGTTTTCGTTCAGCGCCTCTGAGGATTGCAGCAGGGCGATAGCATCCACCACCTCTACCAGCGCGCGGCTATCAATAATGCCGATACCGCGTCCGGTATTAATGCCGGGAATGGCCTGGGCATATTGCAGGTTGGGATTCATGCGCGTTTGTGGATCGATAAACCAGCTCTTCAACTGGGCCGCCGCCTTCTGCGCGTAGCGATTGTCCTGGGTGAAGTACCACGCCAGCGCAAGGGTTGATACGTCGTTACTCATCTTCACCAGGCGGTTTTTATCGGTGGCATCGCTATTGGCATCCGGGTTGGTTTGCCCATCCTTACGAATATAGGGCAGTCCGTCTTTCGTATCAGGGTTCGGCCACCAGTAGGGAGGGAAACTATAGTAGTCGTGCTTATCGCCGCTGGCGGCGACCAGGGTTTTATCCATCACCGAGAACAGCGGATGCTTGAGCGCCAGATCGGCTTTTTTTTGCAAAGCCGCTTGCGCCTGCACGAATAGCGGATCTTTCGCGGCAATCTGCTGGCGGCTAAAGGTTAAATCCTTTCCGTCGAGCGTGTACGGCTCAGCGGCATATGAGGAGGCGCTAAGGCCGGAACAAAACAGCGCAATGCCTAACAAACCTCGGCGAGGTATTGAGATCATAGTGATAACCCTTCTGCATAATATGAGAAAAGATAACAACAGAATTATACCTGTCGCGTATTTTAATGACGCATAAAACAGGCGGTTTAATTAAAGGCGAACTATTTGAATATTCGATGGCGTGCAGTGTAAAAGACAAAGTGATTTTTTTTGTGATATCCATCAAACTTATTGTCATGGATAAATAATGGCGTTTTTAATGCTGCCGCCGTCACACAATTTCGCCTTTTTCCAGATTTTTTGAATGTTTTAACAAAATCAGTAAATTTATAATTTATTGATATTATTCGATATTTTATTTGTGTCACCTTTTTTGTCACTTCTTGATGTGATCTGCTTCTATTTTTTGATTTTTGAAACGCGATTTCTTTTTAGTGTGGTTGTATTGGGAAATACATTTCTATCTAATGAAGAGAAATATTTCTTACGTCTGCTTTATTAACGTCTTAGCGATATTCAAATACCTTGCTGTGTATTAATTAAGAATTTAATTACCTTTGTGCCCTACAATAAAGGATATGCCATCATGTCTGCCAATAAATTACGTTCACTATTACTTCTCACCGCACTCGGGCTCGGCGTTAGCCAAAGCTATGCGGCTACCACCCTCAACGTTTGGATCCGCGCCAGCAACGACTCGAAAAATATCTACAAACAAGAAGCGGAAAAATTTGAAGAATCAACCGGTATCAAAATCGCGTATTTCAACGCCACTACCGACTTTGAACAGCGGCTGGCGCGCGCCACGGCGGGCAACGCCTTACCCGATCTGATTTTTAACGATGCGGCTTCGCTGGGGCAGTTTATCCAGCTGGGTATTGCCGAAGAAATTGACCCGCAAGCGATCGCCGGCGGCGACCAGCTATTCCCGACGGCCTGGAAAAGTACCCGCTATATCGACGGCAAATACTACGGCGTACCGACTTCAGCGCAAACCTTCGCGCTGTTCGTACGCAAAGACTGGCGTGAAAAACTGGGGCTGCCGCAGCCTAAGAGCTGGGATGATATCCAGACCCTGGCGAAAGCCTTCACTACCCAGGATCCCGACGGCAACGGCAAAAATGATACCTACGGCTTTATCGTTCCCGCCTCCACGACACGCGGCTACGCCAGCTGGTTTATGAGCAGCTTTATCTGGCAGGCGGGCGGTGATTTCGTTAAAGAAGAGAGCGGAAAGTTCAGCGCCTCGCTCAATACGCCGGAAGTGGCTCAGGCGATAACCTTTATGCGCACCATGATGTGCGAAAAAGTCACCCAGCCGGGGGCGATTAACGCCACCACCGCCGACGTTATTCCATCCTTCCGCTCAGGGCAAAGCGGCATGTTCTTTAGCGGCCCGTACCATATCGCGCTGTTCGATAAAGATCCCGGTAAAGACAATTTTGAAGTGGTTCCGGTGGTGGGGCCAAAAGGCGAAGCGACTCTCGCGGAGGGCACCACGGTCTTTATGATGAAGAGCAGTAAACAGAAAGAGGCGGCGCGTAAATTTATCGAATTCATGATCTCGCCGGAAGGCCAGGAGATCGGCATGGGTAAAGGCAGCCAGCATATACCGGTGGTGCGCCTGCCGGTGAATAAGAACGTCGACGTCAAAGCCGTTTATCAGGACGCCCGCTGGGAAACTTTCGCCAGACTTTACAATGAACAGGGACGCTACGTGCCGCAAATTCCTAACTGGACGCCGGTGCGCCAGGTGGCCGCCGACGGTTTTAACCGAATTTTTGCCGACTGCAGCAGCGATATCGCCGCTGAGCTGAAAACTATCGACGGCAAGGTGAACGCTGAGCTGAAAAAACAAAACGTGCTGGCTAACTGAGGACACAAGTGATGACGCTGCATGAGACGAAGTCCTCGCCGATAAAGCAGGCCGCTTCGCCTGACTCAACCGGATGGCTGAGCGCAAAGCGTAAGCGGGCGCTGATCCCGTGGCTGTTTTTGGCGCCTGCGCTGATTATTTTCAGCTGGTTTAAGTTTATCCCGATGATTCAGGGTCTGGTGATGAGCTTTTACAAGGTCAACTTTAATCAGCCGAACGAGTGGGTAGGACTCGATAACTTCACCCGCGCTTTTGCCGACGCAGAGTTGCACGCGGCGGTGGTGAACACTTTGCTGTACGTGGTGGTAACGATGTTCGCCGCGGCTATCCTGGCCTTCTTCCTCGCCATGCTGCTGGAAGGCCCGGCGCGCCATCTGCGCTTTATTCGAACCGCCATCTTTTTACCCGCGGTCACCAGCGCGGCAATCGTCGCCGAAATGTGGCGCATTTTGTTCAACCCGACGCCCAATGGAGTGGTTAACCACATCCTCAGCTGGTTTGGCGTCGCCGATCAGGGCTTCCTTGCCAGCTCCGATCAGGCGCTGGGGGTCATCATGCTGCTGCATATCTGGAAAGCGGTGCCCTACAACATGGTGATTTTTATTGCCGGTCTGGCGGGGATCAGCCGCGATTTATACGATGCGGCGAACGTCGACGGCGCCAGCTGGTGGAATCGTCTGCGCTACGTCACGCTGCCCGGCATGATCCCGGCGCTCTCGGTGGTGCTGATGCTCTCCTTTATCCGCGGTTTCCGCGTGTTCGCCGAGGTGTACGCCACCACCGGCGGAGGGCCGTCTAACGCCACGGAAATGGTGATGACCCATATCTACAAACTGGGTTTTGAGCAGTTTGACTATGGCTACGCCTCGGCGGTGTCGTTTCTGCTGTTCACCTTCACGGTTGTATTAACCCTCTGTCATCTGACGCTGAAAAAACGTATCGCACGTTACTAAGGAGCCGCGATGTTAAGTAAACGTTGGGATACAGCAGGGCGCTGGTGCATTTACGCGCTGCTGCTGATTGTCTTCGTCGGGCCGTTCTGGGGCATCGTGGCCACGGCCTTCAGCGGTGCGCCGGTGAAGCCGGGCGAGCTGCTGGCCTGGCCGAATCAGTTCTCGCTGGAAAACTTCATCTTTGCGTGGATGGATATCGGCGTCTGGCAGTACCTGCTGAACTCTATCCTGGTGGTGTTCTTCGGCACCGTTCTACAGGTGTCGGTCAGCGCGCTGGCGGCGTATGCCCTGGCGCGGAAAAAGTTTCGCGGCGTGGCGCTGGTGAGCCTGGTGATTTTGTCCACCATGATGCTGCCGGAAGAGGTCATCGCCATTCCGCTGTACATGATTATTAACTGGCGACTGCCGCTGATCGATGCCTCGCTCTACAACAGCTACCTCGGGATGATTTTGCCGGTGGTTGGCTGGGCTTTCTCCATCTTTGTCCTGACCGAATTTATGTCGGCGATACCGAAAGAGCTGGAAGAGGCGGCGCGGATAGACGGCGCCAACGAATGGCAGATTTTCTTCCATGTGATTCTGCCGCTGGTGAAACCGGCGCTCGGTACGGTAGTGACGTTCGGCTTCATTATGATTTGGGACCAGTACCTGCTGCCGCTGATTGTGGTTAACCAGGACAGCCTGAATACTATTCCGGTGATCCTCGGCACGCTGCGTACCGATGAGAGCATCACGCCGAACATTTTTATCGCTATTACGCTGCTGGCGATGCTGCCCAGCATCATCGTCTATCTGGGTCTGCAAAAACATTTCAACCGCGGGATTATGTCCGGCGCAGTCAAAGGATAAGGAGTGACCAATGGGATCTGTTGTACTGAATAGCGTGCGTAAATCGTATGGTGATGCGCACGTCATTAAAGACGTGTCGCTGACTATCCCGGACGGTGAATTCTGCGTTCTCGTTGGCCCCAGCGGCTGTGGGAAATCAACCCTGCTGCGCATGATCGCCGGCCTGGAGGAGATCTCTGGCGGCGAGGTGCATATTAACGAGCGCAACGTTAACGAGGTAGAACCGAAGCTGCGCGATATTGCGATGGTGTTTCAGAGCTATGCGCTCTACCCGCAGATGACGGTGCGTGAAAATATGGGTTTTGCCCTGAAGATGGCGCGCCTGCCGAAAGCGGAGATTAATCAGAAGGTTAATGAAGCCGCTGCGCTGCTGGGGCTCGAACCGCTACTGGAGCGCTTGCCGAAGGATCTCTCGGGCGGCCAGCGCCAGCGGGTGGCGATGGGGCGGGCGATCGTGCGTAAGCCGCAGGTGTTTTTGTTTGACGAACCGCTCTCCAACCTCGACGCCAAGCTGCGAACCCAGGTGCGCGGCGAAATTCGCGAGCTGCATCGCCGGCTGAAAACCACCTCGGTGTACGTCACCCACGATCAGATTGAAGCCATGACCATGGGGCAGATGATCGTGGTGCTGCGCGATGGGCGCATTGAGCAGGCGGGGACGCCGCTGGAGTTGTACGACCGGCCGGCGAATCTGTTCGTCGCTGGTTTTATCGGTTCGCCGGAGATTAATCAGCTGTCGGGCGTCGTGGTTTTGAACGGCAGCGCCACCAGCCTGCGTCTGAAAGATGGCTCGCTGCTGGCTTTGCCCGCTGGCCTTCAGGTGGCCGACGGTCAGCAGGTGGTGTACGCCATTCGCCCTGAGCAGGTCAACGTCGTCCACGAAGCGCGCGACGATGCGCTGGCGGCGAAGGTGACGGCGGTGGAGAACACCGGCTCGGATATGCAGCTCTTCTGCGATACCGGCGGCGGAGCGTTTACCTCGGTGTTCAAACAGCGTCTGGCTGTAAAAGAGGGCGATAAGATCTGGCTGCAGCCGAAGCTCTCCGGCGTGCACCTGTTCGATGGACAAAGCGGCCAGCGCATAGCGTGCCGGGAGGAAAACTAAGGTGGCGATGAAGCTGTACACCCTTGACGAAACCTGCCTGGAAAACGCCCGGGCGGGCTTAAAGCAGCCGTTCTCGCCGCTGCAGCTGGCGTTAAGCAAGCTGGTGTCGGAGGCCGACATTCTGCGTCGAGAGGCGCCGGAAAGCGTGGTGCATAAAAAGCTGCGCCCGGCCAGCGGCGACGCGCACGATTACTACAGTCTGGGCACCTACTGGTGGCCGAATCCGCGGCGGCCCAACGGGCTGCCCTATATTCGTCGCGACGGGCATATCAATCCGCAATGTGAAAACAACGATACGGACACCTCGCGCATTATCCGCATGTGCGAACGGTGCCTGACCCTGGGGCTGGCATGGTACTTTACCGGCCAGCGCCAGTATGCGCAGGCCGCGGCTACGCAAATACGCTGCTGGTTCCTGGATGCCGACACGCGGATGAATCCGCATCTGAACTACGGCCAGGCGATCCCGGGGATTGTATCCGGTCGCGGCACCGGGCTTATCGATACTCGCTTAATGTGGATGGTGGTGGATACCATTGGCCTGATCAACACGGCGAGCGTGCTTGATACCGATGATATTATCGGCCTGCACCAGTGGTTCCGCGACTTTAACCACTGGATGTACTACAGCGAAATCGGCCACTCAGAGTACGTCTGGCACAATAACCACGGCACCTGGTACGACGCCCAGCGGACGGTTAACGCGTTATTCTATGGCGATAAAGGGCTGGCGGCGCGGATCATTGAGCAGGGAATTACCCAGCGTATGGCGGCGCAGATTGACCAGGATGGCCGACAAACGATGGAGCTGGAACGCACCATCCCGTTCCACTATTCGCTATTTAACCTGGAGGCGCATCTGCTGCTCAACCGCTACGCCGAACATGTTGAGTTCGATCGCTGGAACACCATCCGCGACGGGCGAGGGGTGAAGCAGGGCATCGACTATCTGGTGCCGTTTATTCGCGAGCCGGAGCTCTGGCCGTACAGCGATCTGCAGGGGATCGTGTGGGATAGCGCGCTGCGCGTACTGCTGCAGTCAGTGCGGGGTTATGCAAAGCAGTCTGCCAGCTATCGTGATGCGCTGAAGTGTGTGCCCCAGGAGACCTTACAGTTAAAGGAGCAACTGATGTGGTGTCCGGGCGGATAGAACAATGCTTCTTGCCTCCCGACGGCGCTGTGCCTGGTCGGCCTGGCTGATATGTAGCCCGATAAGGCGTTTACGCCGCTATCCGGGGAATGCGCCGGATAGCGGCTTTGGCGCGGCTTCTTCCCGGGCGGCGCTACGCTTGCCCGGGCTACGGGGCCTCGGCTGTCTTACACTGCGGCGATGATTTTAATCTCGACTTTATAGTTCGGATTCATCAGTTTCGCCTGTACGGTACAGCGTACCGGCGCATGACCGGCGACGACCCATGCATCCCAGGCCTGATTCATCGCCGCAAAGTCTGCACCGTCGGCGAGGAAAATAGTCGCATCAAGAATACGTGATTTGCTGCTGCCCTGTTTCTCCAGCACCGCATCGATCTGCGCCAGCGTATCAGCGGTTTGCGCGCAGGCATCGGCATCGAGGTTGGACGGTACGCCGGTGTAGTACAGCGTCTGGTTATGAATCACCACATCAGACCAGCGGGCTTCGGCATCAATACGCGTAATGGTCATGTTTATTTCCTCTCTGTTCCGGTTCATTAAGCTGCGGCAAGACTGCCATAATGTTTCATCTGCGTCACTACCTGCACTGGCGAAAACCCCTCCACCCTGACATAATCACTGTCCAAATAACCAGGGGGTAATGTGATCGACGATTTTGCAGCAGACGGCCAGCTGGCCAGCGCGATTGCCGGATTTAAGCCGCGCGAGCCGCAGCGCCAGATGGCTTTCGCCGTCGCCAGTGCAATTGAAGAAACTCGTCCGCTGGTGGTGGAGGCGGGCACCGGGACCGGGAAAACCTACGCCTACCTGGCGCCTGCGCTACGCGCCAACAAGAAAGTCATTATTTCCACCGGCTCGAAAGCGTTACAGGATCAGCTCTACAGTCGGGATTTACCCACTGTCGCTAAAGCGCTGAACTTCACCGGTAAACTGGCCCTGCTGAAAGGGCGTTCGAACTACCTGTGCCTGGAGCGTCTGGAACAGCAGGCGCTCGCCGGTGGCGACCTGCCGGTGCAAACCCTCAGCGATGTCATTCTGCTGCGCTCGTGGTCTAACCAGACCGTCGATGGCGATATCAGCACCTGCGTTAGCGTGGCCGAAGATTCCCAGGCCTGGCCGCTGGTCACCAGTACCAACGATAACTGCCTCGGCAGCGACTGCCCCTTATATAAAGACTGTTTTGTGGTGAAAGCGCGGAAAAAGGCGATGGATGCTGACGTGGTCGTCGTCAATCATCATCTGTTCCTCGCCGATATGGTGGTCAAAGAGAGCGGCTTTGCCGAACTGATTCCGGAAGCGGAAGTGATGATCTTCGATGAAGCGCATCAGCTGCCGGATATTGCCAGCCAGTACTTCGGCCAGTCGCTCTCCAGCCGCCAGCTGATGGACCTGGCGAAAGATATCACCATTGCTTATCGCACCGAACTAAAAGACACCCAGCAGCTGCAGAAGTGCGCCGACCGCCTGGCCCAGAGCACGCAGGATTTTCGTCTGCAGCTGGGGGAGCCCGGCTATCGCGGCAACCTGCGCGAGCTGCTGGCGGATAACAATATTCAGCGCGCGCTGCTGCTGCTTGATGATGCGCTCGAACTCTGTTACGACGTGGCAAAGCTGTCGCTGGGCCGCTCGGCGCTGCTCGATGCCGCTTTTGAGCGGGCCACCGTATACCGAGGCCGCCTGAAGCGGTTAAAAGAGACCAATCAGCCCGGCTTTAGCTACTGGTATGAGTGTACTTCCCGCAACTTCACCCTGGCGCTGACCCCGCTGACGGTGGCGGATAAGTTTAAAGAGGTGATGGCGCAAAAGTCCGGGAGCTGGATCTTCACCTCGGCGACGCTATCGGTCAATGACGATTTGCACCACTTTACCGATCGTCTGGGCATAGGCGACGCGCAAACGCTGCTGCTCCCCAGCCCCTTCGATTATGCCCATCAGGCGCTGCTGTGCGTGCCGCGCAATTTGCCGTTACCGAACCAGCCCGGCGCCGCGCGACATCTGGCGGCGATGCTCAAACCGCTGATTGAAGCCAACGACGGGCGCTGCTTTATGCTCTGCACTTCGCACGCCATGATGCGCGACCTGGCGGAACAGTTTCGCGCCACCATGACGCTGCCGGTTCTCCTGCAGGGAGAAACCAGCAAAGGCCAGCTTTTACAGCAATTCGTCAGCGCCGGAAATGCGCTGCTGGTGGCGACCAGCAGCTTCTGGGAAGGGGTGGACGTGCGCGGCGATGCGCTTTCTCTGGTGATTATCGACAAGCTGCCGTTCACCTCGCCGGACGATCCGCTGCTGAAAGCGCGGATGGAGGATTGTCGCCTGCGCGGCGGCGATCCTTTTGATGAGGTCCAGCTACCGGACGCCGTCATCACCCTCAAACAGGGCGTGGGGCGTCTGATTCGCGACATCGACGATCGCGGGGTCCTGGTTATCTGCGACAACCGTTTGGTTATGCGCCCCTATGGCGCCGTCTTCCTCGCGAGCCTTCCGCCTGCGCCGCGCACACGCGATATCCGTCGGGCGGTGCGTTTTCTTGCGGTGCCGTCGGCGAGGTAATCCGGCGCAAAATGTGGTAAGCTGCGCGCCATTTTGTCAATCTGCTAGAGCGAGAGCGCGACAACCCATGCGAATTTTAGCTATCGATACCGCCACGGAGGCCTGCTCCGCGGCGCTGTGGAATGATGGCACCCTCAGTGCTCATTTTGAAATCTGCCCCCGCGAACATACCCAACGTATCCTGCCTCTGGTGCAGGATGTCCTCAATGAAAGCGGCACGCTATTAACCGAGCTTGACGCGCTGGCCTTTGGCCGTGGGCCGGGCAGCTTCACCGGCGTGCGCATTGGTATCGGAATTGCACAGGGCCTGGCGCTGGGGGCCGAGCTGCCGATGATCGGCGTGTCCACGCTGGCAACCATGGCGCAGGGCGCATGGCGAAAAACCGGCGCCACCCGCGTGCTGGCCGCCATCGACGCCAGAATGGGCGAAGTTTACTGGGCGGAATATCAGTGCGATGAACAGGGCATCTGGCACGGCGAAGAGAGTGAAGCGGTGCTGAAGCCGGAAGCGGTTCGCGAGCGTCTGCAGCAACTGGAGGGGGAGTGGGCTACCGTCGGCACCGGCTGGCAGGCGTGGCCGGATATGGCTACCGGCTGCGGCTTAACGCTCGCCGACGGCGAAATTGAGCTTCCTGACGCGCAGGATATGCTGCCGCTGGCTTGCCATCTGTTTACGGTGGGAAAAACCGTGGCCGTTGAACACGCTGAACCAGTTTATTTACGCAATGAAGTGGCGTGGAAGAAACTTCCTGGCCGCGAGTGAATCTCAGTAACTATATGTCTGAGAAGAAGGAAGGAGTCGCGTCATGGCGGGTCAAAAAACGGTAGTGCGTTGGTTAGTCGCGGCAGCAGTGGTTGCTGCGCTGAGCGGGTGCGCTTCGGTACCGGATGCCATTAAGGGCACCACCCCGACGCCGCAGCAGGATTTAGTCCGCGTGATGAACGCGCCGCAGCTGTATGTCGGTCAGGAAGCGCGCTTTGGCGGGAAGGTCGTCAGCGTGCAGAATCAGCAGGGTAAAACCCGCCTGGAAATTGCCACCGTTCAGCTTGACGGCGCCGCGCGTCCGGAGCTGGGCGAGCCGTCGCGAGGTCGTATTTTTGCCGACGTAAATGGTTTTATCGACCCGGTGGATTTTCGCGGGCAGCTGGTCACCGTGGTTGGCCCGATCGTCGGCGTCGTCGACGGTAAAGTCGGCAATACGCCGTATAAATTCATGCTGATGAACGCTACGGGCTACAAGCGCTGGAACGTTGTCCAGCAGGTGGTCATGCCGCCGCAGCCGATGATGGACCCGTGGATGTTCGGCCCGCGCCCGTGGGGCTACGGATACGGCGGCTGGGGCTGGTATAATCCCGGTCCTGCCGAAGTCAGAAACGTTGTAACTGAATGATTTTGTAGTTTTTGTAAGTTCAAAGAAACAGCGGCTGGTCCGCTGTTTCTTCGTTTTCAGTCAAATAAGAAAAATAAATAGTGACGCGCTTCGCAACCTGTAAAACGCCTAATTAATAAACTGGTACGCTGAGTTAATATAATGTTAACAAAATGTTTGTTGATCAGGGGCTGTGATGACGACGAATAACTATTTCAGAGGTGATGCAGTGAAAAAGGTTTGGCTAAACCGTTATCCCGCAGACGTTCCTGCGGAGATAAACCCTGACCGCTATCAATCCCTGGTTGAACTGTTTGAACACGCCGTCCGCCGCTATGCCGACCAGCCGGCCTTTATTAACATGGGCGAGGTGATGACCTACCGCAAGCTGGAGGAGCGCAGCCGCGCGTTCGCCGCTTATCTTCAGGAAGGGTTAGGCCTGCAAAAAGGCGACCGTGTCGCGCTGATGATGCCTAATCTGCTGCAGTATCCGGTGGCGCTGTTTGGTATCCTGCGCGCTGGCATGATTGTCGTGAACGTCAATCCGCTTTATACCCCGCGCGAACTGGAGCATCAGCTTAACGACAGCGGCGCCGCCGCCATTGTGATCGTTTCCAACTTTGCGCATACCCTGGAAAAGGTGGTTGATAAAACCCAGGTCAAGCACGTGATTTTAACCCGCATGGGCGATCAGCTTTCCACGGCGAAAGGAACGCTGGTTAACTTTGTGGTGAAGTACATTAAACGGCTGGTGCCAAAATACCATCTGCCGGACGCCATCTCGTTTCGCAGCGCGCTGCAGCACGGCTACCGCATGCAGTACATTAAGCCGGAAATCGTCTCTCAGGATCTCGCTTTTCTTCAATATACCGGCGGCACAACCGGCGTGGCGAAAGGGGCAATGCTTACCCATCGCAATATGCTGGCGAACCTTGAGCAGGTGAACGGTACCTACGGGCCGCTGTTGCATCGCGGCAAAGAGCTGGTTGTTACCGCGCTACCGCTGTATCACATCTTTGCGCTGACCATGAACTGCCTGTTGTTCATTGAACTGGGCGGGCAAAACCTGCTGATCACCAACCCGCGCGACATCCCAGGCCTGGTCAAAGAGCTAGCGAAATATCCCTTCACCGCCATGACCGGAGTCAATACCCTGTTTAACGCGCTGCTTAACAACAAAGAGTTTCAGCAGCTCGACTTCTCTTCACTGCATCTCTCCGCCGGCGGCGGAATGCCGGTACAGCAGGTCGTTGCGGAGCGCTGGGTTAAGCTGACCGGGCAGTATCTTCTGGAAGGCTATGGCCTGACGGAGTGCGCGCCGTTGGTGAGCGTCAATCCGCACGATATCGACTATCACAGCGGCAGTATTGGCCTGCCAGTGCCGTCCACCGAAGCGAAGCTGGTGGATGATGACGATAATGAAGTTGCGCCGGGAGAGCCGGGGGAGCTGTGCGTGAAAGGGCCGCAGGTGATGCTGGGCTACTGGCAGCGCCCTGATGCTACCGCTGAAATCATTAAGGACGGCTGGCTGCATACCGGCGATATCGCGGTGATGGATGACGAGGGCTTCCTGCGTATCGTCGATCGCAAAAAAGATATGATCCTTGTCTCGGGCTTCAACGTCTATCCGAATGAAATCGAGGATGTGGTAATGCAGCATTCCGGGGTTCAGGAGGTTGCTGCGGTTGGCGTACCGTCCGGAAGCAGCGGTGAGGCGGTGAAAATTTTCGTGGTGAAGAAAGAGCCGACGCTGACGGAAGAGATGCTGATCGCTTTCTGCCGTCGCCAGCTGACCGGCTACAAGGTTCCGAAGCTGGTTGAGTTTCGCGATGAGCTGCCGAAATCCAACGTCGGGAAAATTTTACGTCGAGAACTGCGTGACGAAGCCCGTGCTAAAGTAGACAATAAAGCCTGAGCTAAGAGTGAATCGCCAGACGCCGGCTAAGCCGGCGTTTTTTATGGGCGCAAGTTAAGAGAGTATGATTTGAACTATCAGATGATCACCACCAACGATGGCCTTCGCGCCGTCTGTGAAGCGGCAAGCGCGGTTTCTGCCATCGCGCTGGATACGGAATTTGTCCGTACTCGTACCTACTACCCGCAGCTCGGTCTGCTCCAGCTGTTCGACGGCAACCAGGTCTCGCTGATTGACCCTCTGGTTATCACCGACTGGGAACCGATGCGTGAACTGCTGCTGAATAAAGATGTGACCAAATTTTTGCACGCTGGCAGTGAAGATCTGGAAGTATTTCTTAATGCCTTTCATTTGATGCCTCAGCCGCTGATCGACACGCAAATTCTTGCCGCTTTTTGCGGTCGTCCGATGTCCTGGGGCTTTGCGTCGATGGTAGAAGAGTATACCGGCGTGGCGCTGGACAAGAGCGAATCTCGTACCGACTGGCTGGCGCGCCCGCTGACCGAACGCCAGTGCGTTTATGCCGCCGCCGACGTCTGGTACCTGCTGCCGATTGCCGGAAAGCTGATGGCTGAAACCGACAGCGCGGGCTGGCTTTCCGCTGCCCTGGATGAATGCCAGCTGATGCAGCAGCGTCGTCAGGAGATTCAGGATCCTGCCGAGGCGTGGCGCGACATTGGCAATGCCTGGCAGCTGCGTACTCGTCAGCTGGGCTGCCTGCAGCTGCTGGCGGAGTGGCGGCTGCGTAAAGCGCGCGAACGCGACCTGGCGGTCAACTTTGTTATCCGTGAAGAGCATTTATGGAACGTGGCGCGCTATATGCCCACCAGCCTGGGGGAACTTGACAGCCTCGGACTCTCGGGCAGCGAGATTCGTTTCCACGGTAAGACGCTGATCGCCCTCGTCGAGAAGGCGCAGGCGCTGCCGGAAGAGGCGCTGCCAGAGCCGCTGCAAAATCTGATCGACATGCCCGGTTACCGCAAGCTGTTTAAGGATATCAAAGCGTTAGTTCAGACCGTAAGCGCCGAGAAGGGCGTGAGCGCGGAGCTGCTGGCTTCAAGAAGACAGATTAATCAGCTGCTGAACTGGCACTGGGGGCTAAAAAACGGCAACGGGCAGCCTGAACTGGTTTCCGGCTGGCGCGGTGAATTGATGGCCGATCGCCTGAATGCGCTATTAAGCGACTACCCGCGCTAGCGCCGATCGGCATAGTGAAAAAACCGGCTGCGCACAGCGTTGCCGGTTTTTTTATACCTCAGGCTCAGGGCTTCGACTCTTCAGTTTCCGGCAGGGTCACGTTCAGCTCCAGAATCGAAATATCACCGTCTCTCTGCTCCAGCTGTACGCTGACCATCTCCGGGTCGATTTGCACGTATTTGCAAATCACCTCAAGAATGTCTTTACGCAACTGCGGAAGATAGTGCGGTTCAGCGTCGCCGCGACGGCGCTCCGCGACGATAATTTGCAGGCGCTCTTTCGCAATATTGGCCGTGTTCTTTTTCCGCGAGAGAAAAAAGTCGAGTAATGCCATAATTTATCCTCCGAACAGGCGTTTGAGGAAACCTTTCTTCTCTTCTTCTACGAAGCGGAAAGGGCGTTCTTCTCCGAGCAGACGTTCAACCGTATCGGCATAGGCTTTACCCGCGTCCGAGGCGTCATCCAGAATCACCGGCTCGCCCTGGTTTGACGCGCGCAGCACGGACTGATCTTCCGGAATCACGCCCACCAGATTGATGCGCAGAATTTCCAGCACGTCTTCCATGCTCAGCATGTCACCCTTGTTTACGCGGCCTGGGTTATAGCGCGTCAGCAGCAGGTGCTCTTTAATTGGATCTTCGCCCCTTTCCGCGCGACGGGATTTGGAGGCCAGGATACCAAGGATACGGTCGGAGTCGCGAACGGAGGAGACTTCCGGGTTGGTGGTGATGATGGCTTCATCAGCAAAATACAGCGCCATCAGCGCACCGGTTTCGATGCCTGCAGGGGAGTCACAGACGATAAAATCAAAATCCATTTTTTTCAGTTCTTCGAGAACTTTGTCTACGCCTTCGCGGGTCAGGGCGTCTTTGTCACGCGTCTGGGAGGCCGGGAGAATATAGAGATTCTCCGTACGCTTATCTTTAATAAGCGCCTGGTTCAACGTGGCATCGCCCTGGATGACGTTGACGAAATCATAAACGACCCGGCGTTCACAGCCCATGATCAGGTCAAGGTTACGCAGGCCGATGTCGAAGTCGATAACGACCGTTTTCTTTCCCTTCTGGGCCAAACCAGTAGCGATGGCCGCGCTGGAGGTGGTCTTGCCAACGCCTCCTTTACCCGAAGTCACAACAATAATGCGTGCCATAGAAATTCCTTGTTAAAAAGGGATTAATTCAACGATTGAATCGTCAAAGCGCTGTCGTCTAAACGTAGACGGGCCGCTTTGCCATAAAATTCGGCCGGAATGTTATCACTCAGCCAGTATTCCCCCGCGATGGAAACCAGTTCCGCCGAGAGGTTGGTACAAAATATTTGGGCGTCTCTGTCGCCGCCTGCGCCAGCGAGCGCGCGTCCCCGCATCATGCCATATACATGGATGTTACCATCGGCGATAAGTTCAGCCCCGGCACTCACATGGTTTGTAACAATTAGATCACAGTGTGGCGCATAAATACGCTGACCGGAACGTACCGGCTGATCAATCAAACGCGTTTTTGTGATCTGATTAACAGCTGGAGGTGGGGCAACGGGTTCAGGCGCGGCCTGGCGAGTCACTTTTTCTTTCCCTTCGGTTAATAAAGGGATCCCGGCGCGGTCAATTTCCGTTTTCAGCCGGGGAAGTTTACATCCGCTTACGCCCATAATACGCAGGCCGGTAGCCGCGATCGCCTCATGCAGAGGGCGCCAGTCGACGTCATCTTCAATGCTGCTGATATTCACCACCACGGGAGCGTGCCGTAAAAAGGCGGGAGCCTGGGCGATTTTGTCTTCTAACGCCTGACGAATAACCTCGGGATTTGCATCGTGCAAATGAACCACAGATAAGGTGAAGCTACTGCCCTTAAGTTCGATTGGCGTATTTGACATCCTGGCCTTACTCAATTTGCTGTTTATCACTCGCTGAAGTGCGGTGATATTCCGAAGACTAAAAGGCATGTTATAGTCACTCATATATTGAGGCAAGTGACCACAGGTCTAATTCCGAGTAAAACTATGTTTTGTGTGATCTATCGAAGTACTAAACGCGAGCAAACCTATTTATATGTCGAAAAAAAGGACGATTTCTCCCGCGTTCCTGACGAATTAATGTATAGCTTCGGTACGCCCAAACTGGCAATGATTCTACCGCTCGATGGACGAAAAAAACTCATTCACGCCGATTTGGAGAAAGTGAAACAGGCGCTCACCGATCAGGGCTATTACCTTCAGCTGCCTCCTCCGTCTGAAAATTTACTCAAGAAACACCTGGCGGAACAGGGGAATAAATCTGATTAACCCACAGAGGGAATATAATGTACCAACATCATAACTGGCAGGGTGCGCTACTGGATTATCCGGTAAGCAAAGTGGTTTGCGTTGGCAGCAACTATGCAAAACACATCAAAGAGATGGGCAGTGCGACGCCGGAAGAGCCGGTGCTGTTTATTAAACCTGAGACGGCGCTATGCGACATCCGCCAGCCGTTGGTGCTGCCTGAGGGCCTGGGGTCGGTGCACCATGAAGTTGAGCTGGCGGTACTGATCGGCGGTACGCTGCGCCAGGCGACGGAAGATCATGTGCTGAAAGCCATTGCTGGCTATGGCGTGGCGCTGGACCTTACCCTGCGCGATCTGCAGGGAAAACTGAAAAAGGCCGGTCAGCCGTGGGAGAAGGCCAAAGGCTTTGATAACTCCTGTCCTGTTTCAGGCTTTATTCCCGCCGCCGAGTTTCACGGCGACGCGCAGAGTACTCCGCTGAGTCTGAAGGTGAACGGCGAAGTGCGCCAGCAGGGTTCGACCGCCGACATGATCCATAAGATTGTGCCGCTCATCGCCTATATGTCGCGCTTTTTTACCCTGAAAGCCGGGGATGTGGTGCTGACCGGTACGCCGGAAGGCGTAGGGCCGCTGAGCAGCGGAGACGAGCTGGAAGTCGGTTTTAACGGCTTTTCGCTGACTACCCGCGTGCTGTAACGTCCGCTTGCCGCCTTCTCCGGGCGGCAAAACTTGCATCGGCGTGCCAGAGTGGTTATAAGGTGCACCCTGAACTGCAATGACGGACATCCAAATGAGCGAACAACCTTTCTGGCAACAAAAAACACTGGATGAAATGAGCGATGCGGAGTGGGAATCACTATGCGATGGCTGCGGTCAGTGCTGCCTGCATAAGCTGATGGATGAAGATACCGACGAAATCTACTTTACCAACGTCGCCTGCCGTCAGCTCAATATCAAAACCTGCCAGTGTCGTAACTATGAGCGCCGCTTCGAGTATGAGCCGGATTGCATCAAGCTAACTCGCGACAATCTGCCTACGTTTGAATGGCTGCCGCCGACCTGCGCCTATCGTCTGCTGGCGGAAGGCCAGCCGCTGCCGCACTGGCATCCGCTGTTAACCGGTTCGAAGGCGGCGATGCATGGCGAACGCATCTCCGTTCGCCATATTGCGGTGAAAGAATCCACCGTGGTTGACTGGCAGGATCATATTCTGAATAAACCGGACTGGGCGCAGTAAGGCGCGCAGTTAGCCTTTCTTCGCGTGGAATAGTCCGCTTTCACCGTCGGCGTCATCTGCAACCCAAAAGTTAATATTGAACTGCGCGTCGTCGCTTAGCTCAATGCGGTGCCAGTACTGCGGCGGGCTGGTTGCGAACTGGCCAGCATTGATAACGACTTTTGCCTCAGGCTCTGTCGCCTGTTCATCGGCGAAACCATAGTAGGTTACCGTCCCTTCCATCACACAAAGCTGGCCGAAAACACCCGCTGCGGTGTTGTGGTGCGTCAGCAAAGCGGCGGGTACGTTCTGTTTAGTAAAGAATGGGGTGGAGCGTTTTACCTTCCAGCTAGCGGGAATACGCAAATGAGACATCATGTGCTCCTTAGTTAACATTTATAAGATGTATTTAATATGCAACTTTATGGCGGCAACGTCAACGCGCAGGCAAAAAAAACGCTCCCGGAGGAGCGCTTTATGAGCAATCGGTCTTAGCGACCAAACAGATCGCGCTTTTTAGGTTTAAACGGCTGAGCGATAAGCACCAGTACACCGACCACCAGATAGGCTGCGAAGATGCCGACCAGCCACTGCGGCATTTCCAGCGTCAGGAATTCCCACTGGCGTACGGAGCAGTCGCCGGTAGCGACAAACACCTGAGGCAGCCATTTATCCAGCGGCAGCCACGTTGGGAAACGAGCGGCGAAATCGCAGGTCTGGAAGGGGGAAGGGTGAAGCTGAATCATGGTGTGTTCCCATGACAGCTGCAGCCCGCGCAGGGCGCTGTAGAGCCAAATCACAATCGCGACGTAGCGCAGAGGGGTTTTTGGCGCAATGGCGCCGACGATACCGGCGCCCATCACGCCAAATAGCGCGCAGCGCTCGTAAATACACAGTACGCACGGCTGCAGCAGCATCACGTGCTGGAACCATAACGCCACCAATTCAAGAATAAACGCGGTTAGCGCCATCAGGAGCCAGGCACCGCGTCCCCTTGAGCACTGGTTTAAATATCGCAACATAATCATTTCCCTGGAACATGCTAAATCATGGCAGTGTAAACGAAAACCGTAGCGACGCCAGCAGCTAGTCTGAAAATATTACGTAAACGAATATGGAATGCCCGGCGTTTTGAGCCGGGCATGGATGATTTTATTTCAGCAGTTGTGGCGTCACCAGCCAACCGTGCTCCAGCATCCACTGGGTGGCCGGCATCAGGGTAAACTCGACGCAGGCCAGGCCGACGAGGGTCAGGACGAGAGTATAGGGCAGCGCCATCCACACCATCCGGCCATAGGAGAGGCGAATCAGCGGGGCCAGCGCGGAAGTCAGCAGGAACAAAAAAGCAGCCTGGCCGTTCGGCGTAGCGACCGATGGCAGGTTGGTGCCGGTATTGATCGCCACCGCCAGCAGCTCGAACTGCGGCAAACTGATGGTACCCTGCTCCAGCGCGGACTTGACCTCGTTGATATAGACGGTTCCAACGAAGACGTTATCAGAAATCGACGACAGCAGACCGTTAAACAGATAAAACAACGATAGCTGGGCGTGCGGCGATGCCTGAAGAACGAACTCGATCACCGGGGCAAAAAGGTGCTGGTCAATAATAACCGCCACCACGGCAAAGAAGACCGTCAGTAGGGCGGTAAACGGCAGGGCTTCGGTGAAGGCTTTGCCGATAGCGTGTTCATCGGTGATGCCGGAGAACGTTGTCGCCAGCACAATCACCGACAGGCCGATCAGGCCGACTTCCGCAAGATGCATCGCAAGGGCGATAATCAGCCAGACGCCGATAAGACCCTGAGCGATAAGACGCAGGCGATCCTGACGACTGCGGCTCTGGCGGCTGCGATCGTCAAAATCCTGTAGCACTTTGCGCACGGTTGGCGGCAGCGGTTCGCCGTAGCCAAACAGGCGGAATTTCTCCAGCAGCAGACAGGTGATCAGTCCGCATACCAGCACCGGCAGGCTAACCGGCAGCATACGCATGAAGAATTCGCCGAAGTGCCAGCCTGCCGCCTTGGCGATGATCAGGTTCTGCGGCTCGCCGACCATGGTCATCACGCCGCCGAGCGCGGTGCCGACCCCGGCATGCATCATCAGGCTGCGCAAGAAGCCGCGGAACTGCTCCAGGACATCGCGATAGTGCTGCTCAATATGGCTGTCGTCGAGCATATTGTCATCATCCGGCCGCGCCGAAGCGACTTTGTGGTAAATACCGTAGAAGCCGACGGCAACGCTTATCACCACTGCGACAACGGTCAACGCGTCGAGGAAGGCGGAGAGGAAAGCGGATGCGACGCAAAACGCCAGCGACAGCAGCATCTTGCTACGAATGCCAAGCAACAAGCGGGTGAAGATGAACAGCAGCAGCTGCTTCATGAAGTAGATCCCCGCGACCATAAACATTAGCAGCAGCAGGACTTCAAGATTACTGGCCACCTCTTCGCGGATATGCCCCGGGGTGGTCATGCCGATAAATACCGCTTCAATGGCCAGCAGGCCGCCCGGCAGCAGGGGATAGCACTTGAGCGCCATCGCCAGGGTGAAGATAAATTCGATAACCAGCAGCCATCCGGCAATAAACGGATGCAGATAAAAGACCAGCGGATTAACAATTAAGAAAATGATGAGAGCGAGTTTGTACCAGTCCGGGGACTGGCCAAGAAAATTGCGCCACAGGGCGCGGCCATAAGACATTTCCACGACAGACATCCTTTCTCCGTCAAATTCTGAAACATGATTTTATGCGTAACTATACGCAAGATTACCAGTTGCGCAAAACGAGACGCAACTTTCTTCGCATCACATTCTTTAGCAACAGAAAATGTGAAATGAAAAGTGGAAAATGAAACGGCGATCCCTTTTTAATTACTTTCTGGCGCTATCTGCCTTATGGCCGCTCTGGTATGATGAGTCGAATAGCAACGCTGTGTAATGGAAATCTTATTATGGTCATTAAGGCGCAAAGCCCTGCGGGTTTCGCTGAAGAGTACATCATTGAAAGTATCTGGAATAACCGTTTTCCCCCTGGTTCAATTCTTCCCGCTGAACGTGAACTTTCTGAACTGATTGGTGTTACCCGTACAACCTTACGTGAAGTGTTGCAGCGTCTGGCCCGCGATGGCTGGTTAACCATTCAGCATGGTAAACCGACAAAGGTGAACAATTTCTGGGAAACTTCAGGTTTGAATATTCTTGAAACCCTGGCGCGTCTCGACCATGACAGCGTACCGCAGCTGATTGATAATCTGCTGTCCGTGCGTACCAATATTTCGACCATTTTCATCCGTACCGCTTTTCGTCAGCATCCGGATAAGGCGCTGGAGGTACTGGCGAGCGCGCGTGAAATTGAAGACCACGCCGATGCGTTTGCCGAGCTGGATTACAATATCTTCCGCGGTCTGGCGTTTGCCTCAGGCAATCCCATTTATGGTCTGATCCTCAACGGTATGAAAGGCTTATATACCCGTATCGGTCGCCACTATTTTGCCAATCCGGAAGCGCGCAGCCTGGCGCTCGGCTTCTATCATCAGCTGGCTAAAGTTTGTGAAGAGGGCCTGCATGAGCAGGTTTATGACATCGTACGCCGCTACGGCCGCGACAGCGGTGAGATCTGGCATCGTATGCAGAAGAATCTACCGGGCGACTTAGCGATTAATATGCGTTAAGCCCACGGAATGAATAAAAAACGCCCGGTGATTTCCCGGGCGTTTTGCTTTTCAACGGCTACAGCGGGTTCTGCCGCGGCGGGGTGCGTTCCAGCAACTCGACGCTGCCATCGGCGTTTTGCTGCTCCAGAAGAACGTCAAATCCCCACAGGCGGTGAACGTGCTTAAGCACCTCACGGCGGCCTTTATCCAGCGGCACGCGGTTGTGCGGCACGTAGCGCAGGGTGAGCGAGCGGTCGCCGCGCAGGTCCACATTCCATACCTGAATGTTTGGCTCGAGGTTGCTCAGGTTGTACTGCGCTGAAAGTTTGGAACGAATCTCACGATATCCCTCTTCATTATGAATTGCGGATATTTCGAGATAGTTGTTGTGATCGTCATCCAGCACGGTGAAGAAGCGGAAGTCGCGCATGATTTTCGGCGACAGGAACTGGCTGATAAAGCTTTCATCCTTAAAGTCGCGCATCGCGAAGTGCAGAGTTTCAAGCCAGTCAGAGCCGGCAATATCCGGGAACCAGTATTTGTCCTCTTCCGTCGGCGACTGACAAATACGTTTGATATCCTGGAACATGGCGAACCCCAGCGCGTAGGGGTTAATACCGCTATACCACTGGCTGTTGTATGGCGGCTGGAACACCACATTGGTGTGGCTGTGCAGGAACTCCAGCATAAAGCGCTCCGTCACTTTACCTTCATCATAAAGGTGATTCAGGATGGTGTAGTGCCAGAAAGTCGCCCAGCCTTCGTTCATCACCTGAGTCTGCTTCTGCGGATAAAAATACTGGCTGACCTTGCGCACGATGCGCAGGATCTCACGCTGCCACGGCTCCAGCAGCGGCGCGTTTTTCTCCATGAAATAGAGCAGATTTTCCTGCGGTTCAGAAGGGTAGCGACGCGCGGCTTCGATGGTTTTTTCCTCTTCTCGCTTCGGCAGCGTGCGCCACAGCATATTCACCTGGCTTTGCAGATACTCTTCCCGGCTTTTTTGCCGCGCCTTCTCCTCCTGCAGCGAGATTTTTTGCGGGCGTTTATAGCGGTCAACGCCGTAATTCATCAGGGCATGACAGGAGTCGAGCAGTTTTTCAACTTCATCAACGCCGTAGCGCTCTTCACATTCGGTGATGTATTTCCGCGCGAAGATGAGATAGTCAATGATTGAGCTGGCATCGGTCCAGCTGCGAAAGAGATAGTTATTTTTGAAAAACGAGTTATGCCCGTAGCAGGCGTGCGCCATCACCAGCGCCTGCATGGTAATGGTGTTCTCTTCCATCAAATAGGCAATACAGGGGTTGGAGTTAATGACGATTTCGTAAGCCAGCCCCTGTTGGCCGTGCTTATAGGCCTGTTCGGTCTCGATGAATTTTTTACCGAACGACCAGTGCGGATAGTTAATCGGCATCCCGACGCTGGAGTAGGCATCCATCATCTGTTCGGAAGTAATGACTTCGATTTGGTGCGGATAGGTGTCAAGACGGTACAGCTTCGCCACCCGGTCGACTTCTGCCAGATAGGTCTCCAGCAGCTCAAAAGTCCAGTCGGGTCCATCGCTTAAACGGGTTGTGTCCTTGTTCATGGAATCAATCGTAGCCATTAGCGCGCCCTCGTTGTTGATGGTTCTCTCTGTACGGAAAACCTCTAAACAAGCATAGAACACGGCGTCGCAAACTGCGTCTTTCCGCATTTCCTTTCTTCGCGATTTCACAATCTTAAAGGCGCTGTTTTGCGCTTTAATCAGAATTTTATTCTGTAGAAAAATGAGGCGCAGCAGGAGATGGTAAAGCGACGGGGTCAGCGCTGGCGCAGAATCCTGTGAGATAAGTCACCATAAATAAAGCGTATGTTGAATAATATTTTCATCTGAGTTATCAATTTGTAATCAGATGATTGTTCTTTAACGATTACGGAGCCGCTATGCGCGTCGTCATACTGGGAAGTGGGGTTGTAGGAGTCGCAAGCGCCTGGTATTTAAGCCAGGCAGGACATGAAGTGACGGTTATCGACCGTCAGCCGGGACCGGCCGAAGAGACCAGCGCCGCTAACGCCGGGCAGATCTCCCCCGGCTACGCCGCGCCCTGGGCGGCGCCGGGCGTCCCTTTGAAGGCGATTAAGTGGATGTTCCAGCGCCACGCTCCGCTGGCTATCGGTCTGGATGGCACCCAGTTCCAGCTGAAATGGATGTGGCAGATGCTGCGCAACTGCGACATTCGCCACTATATGGAAAATAAAGGACGAATGGTGCGCCTGGCCGAGTACAGCCGCGACTGCCTGAAAGCGCTGCGCGAGAGCACCGGTATTCAGTATGAAGGGCGCCAGGGTGGTACGCTCCAGCTATTCCGCACTGACAAGCAGTTCGAGAACGCGACCCGCGATATTGCGGTGCTGCAGGATGCGGGCGTGCCTTACCAGCTGCTGGAAGCGAATCGCCTGCTGGAAGTTGAGCCGGCGCTGGCAGAAGTGAGCCATAAGCTCACGGGCGGTTTGCGCTTACCTAATGATGAAACCGGCGACTGCCAGCTCTTCACCACTCGTCTGGCCCGAATGGCGGAGCAGGCGGGCGTGACTTTCCGTTTTAATACTCCGGTGGATGAACTGCTCTATGAAGGGGATCTCATCTCGGGTGTGAAGTGCGGCGCTGAAATTATTAAAGCCGATGCGTACGTTATGGCATTCGGATCCTATTCGACGGCCATGCTGAAAGGGCGGGTGGATATTCCGGTCTATCCCCTGAAAGGCTATTCGCTGACGATCCCCATCGCGGAAGAGGACGGCGCGCCGGTTTCGACTATCCTTGATGAAACCTACAAAATCGCCATCACCCGTTTCGACAGGCGTATTCGCGTTGGCGGAATGGCGGAAATTGTTGGATTTAATAAAGAACTGCTGCAGCCGCGGCGTGAAACCCTGGAGATGGTAGTGCGCGATCTGTTCCCGCGCGGCGGCCACGTTGAACAGGCAACCTTCTGGACCGGACTGCGTCCGATGACTCCGGACGGTACGCCGGTGGTGGGGCGTACGGGGTATAAAAATCTGTGGCTCAACACCGGCCACGGCACGCTGGGATGGACCATGGCCTGTGGTTCAGGGCAGCTGATTAGCGACCTGATCTCCGGACGCACGCCGGCGATCCCGTATGACGATCTTGCCGTCGCCCGCTACGGACGCGGCTTTACGCCGGCCCGCGCTCAGCATCTGCATGGCGTTCACAATTAACAAGGAGCTTTCATGTCTCGTCCTGTAAAGGCCAGCATTGATATGTCAGCCTTACGCCAGAATCAACAAATTGTTCGCCGCGCGGCGCCCGGCTCGCGCCTGTGGGCGGTGGTCAAAGCCAATGCGTATGGCCACGGTCTGGCAAGGGTCTGGAATGCGCTTAGCGCCGCAGACGGTTTCGCGATGCTGAATCTTGAAGAGGCGATACTGCTGCGTGAGCTGGGCTGGAAAGGGCCGATACTGATGCTGGAAGGCTTTTTTCATGCCGATGAGCTGGCGTTATTTGATAAATACCGCTTGACCACCAGCGTGCACAGTAACTGGCAAATTAAGGCCCTTCAGCAGGCGAAGCTGCATGCGCCGCTTGATATTTACGTCAAGGTGAATAGCGGGATGAACCGGCTGGGGTTTATGCCGGATCGTCTGCAAATCGTCTGGCAGCAGCTGCGAGCGCTCAGCAACGTCAGTGAAATGACGTTGATGTCGCATTTTGCCGAAGCGGAAAATCCGGATGGCATCGCGGAGCCGATGCGGCGCATTGAGCAGGCGGCGGAAGGGCTGGATTGCCCGCGCTCGCTGGCGAACTCGGCGGCCACCTTGTGGCATCCGGAGTCGCATTTTAACTGGGTGAGGCCGGGGATCGTGCTTTATGGCGCTTCGCCTTCCGGCCAGTGGCAGGATGTGGCCAATACCGGGCTGAAACCGGTCATGACGCTAAGCAGCGAAATTATCGCCGTGCAGAATCTGAAAGCCGGTGAAGCGGTTGGATACGGCGCAACCTGGCGCACGGCTGAGGAGCGGCGAATCGGCATCGTTGCCTGCGGCTATGCCGACGGCTACCCGCGCTTAGCGCCCAGCGGAACGCCGGTGCTGGTTGATGGCGTCCGCACCGTAACGGTCGGGCGTATCTCAATGGATATGCTGGCGGTGGACCTGACAACCTGCCCGCAGGCAGGCATTGGCGCGCCGGTCGAGCTATGGGGTAAAGAGATCAAAATTGACGATGTCGCAGCCTCCTGCGGCACCGTCGGATATGAATTAATGTGCGCCCTTGCGCCGCGCGTGCCGGTTGTGACAGTGTAACCTGAACCGAGGCGGATCACTCCGCCTCATCTTCCGCCATCCGTACGCCAACCCGCAGAACGTGATCCTCTTCTTTTTCCGCCACAGTCCACACCATGCCGGCAAATTCCACCTGGTCGCCGACAACCGGGGCTGCGCCTAACAGGTGCTGTATGACGTCACCCAGCGACTGCTGACGATCGCGAAACTCTTCTCCCCCGTCAATGCCGTAAATCTGCGCCACGTCGGCGAACCTGGCGCTGGCATCGAGAATAAAATCACCGAAGAAGCGCTGATCGAGCGCCACCGGCGGCGACTGGCTGAACAGTTTACCCAGCGCGGGTAAATCGCGTTCGCGGCCAATCACGCAGAGAATATCGCCTTCCAGCAGGCGGGTGCTGCCGGTGGGGTGCAGCAGAGCGTTATCGCGGAATAGCGCGGCAATCCGCGTTTCCGGCGGCATATGCAGGTCGCGCAGCGCCGCGCCGACGCACCATTTCTCCGCGCTCAGCTGATAGACAAACTGCTCCCACGGATTTTCCGGATGGATATCAAGCCCGACGCGTGAGATGGGCGATCCGACCGGTGGCACTACTACTTTGGCTTTTTTGGCCGCCCAGGAGAGCGACGTACCCTGTAAAAGCAGCGAGACCAGCACCACGAAGAAAGCCACGTTAAAGAACAGGCGCGCATTCTCCAGGCCCGCCATCATCGGAAAGACGGCAAGAATAATCGGCACCGCGCCGCGCAGACCCACCCAGCTGATAAATATGCGCTCGCGCAGGTTAAAGCCGCGAAACGGCAGCAGGCCGGCGAATACCGACAGCGGACGGGCGATGAAAATCATCCACATCGACAGAATGAGCGCCGGGATGGCGATGGGCCACAGATCTGACGGCGTGACCAGCAGGCCGAGCACCAGGAACATGGCGATCTGCGCCAGCCACGCCAGCCCGTCAAAGTTTTGCAGAATGCCGTGGCGGTTGCGAATCGGCCGGTTGCCCAGCAGGAAGCCGCACAGGTAGACCGCGAGGATGCCGCTGCCGTCCAGCGAGGTGGTGGCGGCGAAAATCATGATCCCGCCGCTCAGCGCCAGCAGCGGGTAAAGCCCGGCGGGCAGCACAATGCGGTTAATCATCTGTAGCAGCAGATAGCCGCCGCCGAGACCGATGGCGATACCTAAGCCAAACTGCTGGACGATATGCACCAGGAACATCCAGCTCAGGCCGGTTTCATGCTGCTGAATCATCTCGATAAGCGTAATGGTCAGGAACACGGCCATCGGGTCGTTGCTGCCGGATTCAATTTCCAGCGTTGAGCCGACGCGTTCGTTTAGCCCTTTTCCGCCGAGCAGTGAGAACACCGCTGCGGCATCCGTCGAGCCGACAATCGCGCCGATCAGCATGCCTTCAATCAGGTCGAGTTTAAACAGCCAGGCCGCCATGAGTCCGGTCAGGGCCGAGGTAATTAACACCCCGACCGTGGCAAGCGACAGCGCGGGCCAAAGCGCTACGCGAAAGGAGCTGGCCTGGGTGCGCATCCCGCCGTCAAGAAGAATGACCGCCAGCGCCAGGTTACTTACCATGTAGGCGAAAGGGTAGTTGTCAAACGGAATGCCGCCGATACCGTCAATACCCGCCAGCATCCCAATGGCTAAGAAGATAACCAGAATCGGGATGCCGAGGCGTGAGGAAAAGGAACTTAATAAGATGCTACAGGTTACTAAAACAGAACCCAGGATAAACAGACTGATGACCGCAGCGGCGTCCAATGTTGACGTACTCCTTACCGGCGTGAAGATAAATTAAAAACTACACCATTTTAACAATCCGACGCCGATCAGGATATGCGTTAGAGGAATTTTTATTCTGTCAGTACCGGGTGGCCGCTGATGCTCAACGTCGTGGCAGAGGCGTTGTTGACCAGCAATGCTCTGGCGCCAAGCGGTAGGGTGACCGTGCGCTGCTCGTGGCCAAAATCCAGGCCGCTGATGACCGGAATGTTAAGCTGCTGGCGAAGGTAGTCGTATACCATCGGCAGATCGTATCCGGCATCGTAGTCGTTGGCGACAGCGCCGGTAAAGCTGCCGAGGATAATCGCCCGCTGGCGCGCCAGAATACCGCTATTAAGCAGCTGCAAGAGCATACGCTCAACGCGGAAGGGATGCTCGTTAATATCCTCCACAACCAGAACCCCGTCGCTAATCTTCGGCATCCACGGGGTACCGATAAGCGAGGTCAGCATCGCCAGGTTGCCGCCCCATAGCGTGCCGCTGGCGCGACAGTCGGGCCCCTCGCCGTGCCATTCAAGCGTAAACGCCGGGTTGCGCAGGGCCTGCCAGAAATGGTGTTCGGTAAATTCATTAAGCGCTTCGGCGCCAAAGTTTCCCGCCAGCATCGGCCCGCTAAAAGTGATTATGCTACCCTTTGCCAGCAGGCCCATCTGGATGGCGGTGAAATCGCTGTGGCCGCAAATGAGCAGCGGATCCCGCTGCTGACGGGCAATGAGCCCCTGCCAGTCAATTTGCGGCAGCAGGCGAGTCGCGCCGTAGCCGCCGCGTACCGCCAGCACGATACGGTTTTTGCCGTCGAGGGCGGCGAGCTGGTTAATATCGGCAAGGCGTTGGTTCTCAGTCCCGGCAAAGCGCAGCGCCCGGCGGGGAATGACTTCCTGGTGCGCCACCTGATGCCCGGCCTCCTGCAGACGTTGCACGCCGCGATTCGCCGCTTCCTGGTTGATGCAATAGCCGGAGGGGGCGATGAGATAAAACTGAGACATGACAATTCCTTGCTAAGAATGAAAGGGTTATCATGCCGCCTGGAGCGTTTATTGTCATCTCCGTGCGGCAAACTTCAGCCAATAAGGATAGATGTGTGAAATTGAGATGGTGTGTTTTTTTATTTGTATTGTTGGCCGGTTGTAGTTCAAAACACGATTATCGTAACCCGCCGTGGAATCCGGAAGTCCCGGTTAAGCGGGCGATGCAGTGGATGCCAATCAGCGAAAAAGCCGGCGCGGCGTGGGGCGTTGATCCCCAGCTGATTACCGCCATTATCGCCATTGAATCCGGCGGCAACCCGACGGTGGTCAGCAAATCCGGCGCGGTTGGCCTGATGCAGCTGAAACCCTCAACGTCCGGGCGCGATGTTTACCGGCGGATGGGCTGGAGCGGCGATCCTTCGGTGAGCGAACTGAAAAATCCCGAGCGTAATATTTCTATGGGGGCGGCCTACCTTAGCATTCTCGAGAACGGTCCGCTGGCGGGGATTAAAGATCCGCAGGTGATGCGCTATGCGGTGGTGGTTTCCTACGCCAACGGCGCGGGCGCGCTGCTGCGCACCTTCTCGTCTAATCGCCAGGATGCGATTGAGGAGATTAACGATATGGACGCCGATGATTTCTTTGAGCACGTGGTGAAGAAACATCCGGCACCGCAGGCCCCGCGCTATATCTGGAAGCTGCAGAAAGCGCTGGACGCCATGTAACGGGCGCTCCCCACTGGCTTAGCTTGCCGGGGGTCATCAGCCCAGCCGATTCAGGGACAGTAAAGTGAGAAAGACGCGCGGCGGAGTCCCGCCGCGCGAAGGGTCCCAGCGCGGCTTTTTTCTCCTCAACCGCAGCAGGCTGATGCGCGGCAGGCTGCGCCGAGCCGATATCGTCATTCGCCGCCGGGCGCGCGGTAGGCACGGAATCGCACGGCTTCTCTTTCGGGCACACGAGGTCCAGCATCTTCAGCGTGACGCCGTTGGTCCAGCCAAAGCCGTCCTGTAGCGGATACTCGCCGCCTCCGCCGCCGGTTCCCGTCGAACTGACATCATATTTTTCCACCAGCTTCTGTTTGCTGTCGTAAGTGTGCTGGACGTTGCTCAGGAAACGCCAGCTTACCTCCATCGCGATTTTTTGCTGGCCATATTTTTGCAAACCCTCCGCCGCGACCCACTGCAGCGGCGCCCAGCCGTTGGGGGCGTCCCACTGCTGGCCGCTATTCACCGTGGTGGTGGTCAGGCCGCCGGGCTTAAGTAGCCGCGTTTCGGTGGCGGCGGCGACTTTCGCAGCGCGTTCGCTGGAGGCGGCGTTAACGTACAGCGGGAACAGCGCCGCGGCGGTCAGCTGATTGCGCACCTTATGACTTTTAAGATCGTAATCGGCGTACCAGCCCTCTTTATCATTCCACAGGTAGTTTTCCAGCGCTTTCTGGCGGGCATTGGCTAACGCGTCATACTTCGCGGCTTTGGTCGAGTCTCCCGCCGCTTTGCTGGCGCGAGCGATGGCTTTTTCCATATGGAACATCAGCGAGTTCAAATCGACCGGAACAATAGAGGTGGTACGGATAGTGCCGAGCTGCTGCGGGTTATCCATCCAGCGTGAGCTAAAGTCCCAGCCGGATGCCGCGGCAGAGCGCAGATCGCGGTAGATTTCAGTCGCCGGACGATTGGGGTTATTTTTGGCGGTGGTCACATCGTCCAGCCAGGATTCCGGGCGCGGCGTGTCGTTATCATCCCAGTAGCGGTTGAGCAGCGCGCCGTCGGCCATGCGCACCACGCGCTTGCTGGCGCTGCCGGGCTGAAGCGCCTCAGCGCCATCCATCCAGTACTGGTACTCTTTCTCCATCTGCGGCAGCCATTTCTTGAGTGCCTCGTCGCCATCATGGGTGGCCAGCAGTTCAACCATAAACGGGAAGAATGGCGGCTGCGAACGGCTCAGATAGTAGGTGCGGTTGCCGTTGGGAATATGACCCCAGGCGTCGATCTCGGCGGCAAAGTTGGTCACCATATCTTCGATTTTATCCCAGTGGCCGCTCTCAGCCAGGCCAAGCATGGTGAAGTAGCTATCCCAGTAATAGACTTCGCGAAAGCGTCCGCCGGGCACCACGTAAGGTTTTGGCAGCGGCAGCAGCGAATCCCATTTTTCTACTTCAACGGTACTGCGGGTCAGCACTGGCCAGAGTCCATTGATATGCTGGCGCAGGGTTTGCCCTTTTGGCGGAACGTACTGGTCGTTTTCCTGAGGCAGGGTAAAATTAAGCTCGACAAAGTGCCGCAAATCAAAGCTGGTCTGATTTTTCTGCATCCGATAATCGGCAAGGATCATCAGCGGGTCGCCGTTAGGGATGGCGTCAGCGAACGTTTTCTGGTCAGAGAAAAGTTTGGCGCTTTGCACGTCGTTAAACAGCGGTCCGAGCAGGATATCGGGCGATTGCGGGGTAGGGCGGGTCTCTTCAGCCTGAGCCGTCAGCGTCGCCAGAGCGACAAATGCGCCCCCGAGCGCCAGACGAAGGGTTGCGGGGCGACGGGAAACCGGACTCGTCATAAATTGTTCTCCTTATCATTGCAGACTATGTGCCACTGCATTCGGCCATCAGAAAACCTTAGACGAATATCCGCCGCTGCGCGTGTCCGAGGTAACATTTTAAGTGAAAACAGAGTATTTACCGGGCATCGCTCTGTTCCGCGCCGACAAAATATTGGCGATTAAAACAGTGCTGTCTTGTATGGTACTTCGGAGGGCGCTGAATATCTGGTAATTGATAAAAAACATAATCCGTGAATAAGAAAAATAAATAGACAAGCGGCATGGTATTCCTATATGGCATTTTTATCGGCTCATCCCTGTCGCCTGAAAAAAGTTAGCGAAGTATTAAAACATGTGATCTGCCAAACAAAAAACCGGGTTCTAATACCATTGAAGGCTGACAGGATCACATAAATAAAAAAACATAAATAATTAATAAAAAAACATAATGGCATCTGTAGGAGGGAAAAGTAAAAAATGCAGACTTTACAGAAACCGGTTTCATTTTTTCGTAAAGGAGTGATGTATGTCTGCTGGCGACAAAATTTCTGTCAGAGAAAAAGTAGGTTACAGCCTGGGGGACGCAGCGAGCCATATTGTATTTGACTCCTCCGTTGCCATCTTAGCCTACTTCTATACCGATATTTATGGTCTACCGCCCGCCGTGATGGGGACGATGTTTTTGCTGGTTCGTCTGCTGGATGCGATTACCGATCCGATTATGGGGGCGATTGCGGATGCCACCTCAACCCGCTGGGGGCGCTTTCGTCCTTGGCTGCTGGCGATATGCGTCCCCTTTGCGGTGAGCTGCGTGCTGGTTTATTCCATTCCATCTTTCTCTGACTCGGGAAAAATTGTTTACGCCGTGGCGGCATATATATTCATGACACTGATGTATACCGCGATAAATATCCCTTACTGCTCGCTGGGCGCGGCGCTGACTTCCGATCCGCGTGAAAGCCTCTCTCTGCAATCCTGGCGTTTTGCCATCACGCCGATTGGCGGTGCGCTGGGTACCGCGTTTATTTTACCGCTGGCTGATCTTCTTTATCCGGGCGATCGGGCGACGGGTATTCAGGTCTCCATGGCGATATTTGGCGTTATAGGCTGCCTGATGTTTGTCGTCTGTTTCGCGACCACTAAAGAGCGCGTTCAGCCGATTAAAGAAGAAAATCTGAATATTGCCCGCGACGTGAAAATTCTCTTTCGTAACGATCAGTGGCGTATTCTTTCCGTTTACAATTTTATGATGCTGGTCGCCGTGGTGATTCGCGGCGGCGCCGTCGTTTATTATGTTAATAGCGTGCTGCACAAAGGCGCCGACGTGATTACGGTATTCATGCTTGGTGGGATGTTTGCCTCCATGCTGGGCTCGGTGCTGGCAAAACCGTTCGGTACGCGTTTTTGTAAAGTCAGACTCTCTTTCTGGATTAACCTGTTGACCGCTGCGCTGGGGGTCGTGTGCTTTATTGTACCGGTGCAATATTGGCTTCTGGTGCTTGGGGTCCATATTCTGATCTCCATTATTCAGGGCGGTAACGGCGCGCTGCAGTGGTCGATGATTACCGATGTGAACAACTACGGCGAATGGAAAACCCAGCGGCGTATTACCGGTATGAACGTTGCGGCCAATATCTTTGTGATAAAACTGGGCGTCGCCGTCGGTGGGGCGATCCTTGGCTGGATATTAGCCTATTACCATTACGCCGCTAACACCACGGTACAGCCGGCTTCCGCCGTACAGGGGGTGGTGCTGTTATTCACGCTGGTACCTTCTGTTTTTTATGTTCTTACCGCAGTCTCTATTAAATTCTATGGCTTAACTGAAAATAGAATGAACGGCATCGTTGATGATTTGAAAAACGGAACTTTTGCTGAATCCTGATTAAACACTAAAAAAGTGCAAGGGCTATCTGATTTATTGCCTCCGGATAGCCCGGTGGTATCCGGGATGACATATACAATAACGTAATTAGGGATGTTAAAAATGAAAGTGAAATATATCGCTCTGGTTATGAGTGCCGTATTTTCTGGCGGTCTGCTGGCCGCCCAAAATAATAACTCTGTGGATATTGAAAAACGGTTAGCACAGCTTGAACAGCGTTTAATTAACGCTGAACAGCGGGCCGCCGATGCGGAAGCGAAAATTCAGACGCTAACCCAGCAGCAGAACGTGGCGGCGAAAAATGCGCCAACCGTGAAGGTCGAGTCTGCGGAGCCCGTCGCACCGGGCGCGGCGCCAACGAAACTGACGCTCTCTGGCTATGGGGATATCAAGTTTTACGGCGATGTCGAATTCAACATGGACGGCGCCAGCAGCAGCGGTAGCCTGACGTCGGTAAAAACCTCTTCGAATAAAAACTGGGCGCCGGGTACTAAAGAACGTTGGGATATTAACGGCCGTATTCTGCTGGGCTTCGATGGTATGCGCAAAATGGATAACGGCAATTTCGCCGGTTTCTCCGCCCAGCCGCTGGCCGATATGACCGGTAAGATGAACCTTGATGATGCGGTATTCTTCTTTGGCCGGGAAGATGACTGGAAGGTCAAAGTTGGTCGTTTCGAAGCCTACGATATGTTCCCGCTGAATCAGGATACGTTTGTCGAATACTCCGGCAACACGGCTAACGACCTTTATAGCGATGGCTACGGCTATATTTACATGATGAAAGAGGGCCGCGGCCGTAGCAGCAGCGGTGGCAACTTCCTGCTCAGTAAAACGATAGATAACTGGTATTTCGAACTTAATAATCTGGTGGAAAATGGCAGCACGCTGTTCCGGGACTCCAGCTATCACGGCAATAACCTGGAAAATGAGAAAAACGTTGCCTATTTACGTCCGGTGATTGCGTGGAATAGCGGTCGCTTCTCTACCGCCGTCGCGATGGAAAAGAACGTCGTGAAGAATGCTTACGGTTATTACGACAATCGCGGCAGTTGGATCGACCAGTCGGACCGCACCGGCTATGGCTTGACGATGTCATGGAATGGACAAAAAACCGATCCGGAAGATGGGGTCACCACTAACCTGAACGTGGCCTATATGGATGCCTCCGATGAGAAGGATTTCACCGCAGCTATTAACTCCCTCTGGCATCGTTTTGAACTGGGTTATATCTACGCCCACAACAAAATCGACAAGTTCAACTCGGCTAATTATGTCTCTACTTGCGACGATGGCTGCTGGATCTCCAACGTGGGTGACTACGATATCCACACCATTCACGCGTCGTACCTGTTCCCCAATGTCATGGATATGAAGAACTTCAATATCTACCTTGGCGCTTACGCCTCGTGGATTGAAGCGAAACCAACGGATGGCGACAAACATGAAGACTCCCGCTACGGCGGCCGTCTTCGCTTCAAATATTTCTTCTGATCAAAGCCGAGCCCGCATTGCGCGGGCTCTGGTCATGATGCCATTACGCCTCCTGCGGAGGCTCGAGTTAACAGGACAACACCATGTATGACAGTAAAGCGGGGACCCCGCTGGAAGGGTTTGCCGAATTTGCCGCCGCCGCCGCTGCCGAGGGCGCGGTGCTGCTGAGAAACGATCGCGGCATGCTGCCGCTTGACGTTCAGCAGCCGGTTTCGTTATTTGGCCGTACGCAAATTGACTACTATCGTAGCGGTACCGGCTCGGGCGGGGCGGTAAACGTGGTGAGCCGAACCACCTTGTTGCAGGCCATGCGCGCGCGCAGCGGGGGGAAGCTCAATGCGCAGCTGGCCGCGCTTTACGAGAGCTGGACGCAACAGCATCCTTTTGACAACGGCGGCGGAGGCTGGGCAGCTGAGCCCTGGTATCAGCAGGAGATGCCGCTGAGCGATGAGCAGATTCGTCAGGCCCGCGCCGTCTCGACCCAGGCGGTGATTGTCCTTGGCCGTACCGCTGGTGAAGATCAGGATAACGCGGATGTTGAAGGCGGATACCGGCTCACGGCCGATGAAATGATGCTGCTACATCAGGTCTGCCGCGAGTTTGACGATGTGGCGGTCGTGCTGAATACCGCCGGGCTTATCGATCTCGCATGGGCCGACGATCCGCTGCTGCGTACTCGCATTCGCGCGCTGCTGTACGTGTGGCACGGCGGCGCCGACGGGGCGCAGGCGGCGGCTTCGCTGCTCTATGGTAAGGTAACGCCATCCGGCAAGCTGGTGGGCAGCATCGTCAAATCGCTGGATGACCATCCGGCATCGCCCTGCTGGGGAGCGGAAGCGCAAAACCTCTATCAGGAGGATATCTACGTCGGCTATCGCTACTTTGAAACCTTTTGTCCCCAGCGTCTGCAGTTTCCTTTTGGGTTTGGTCTCTCCTATACCCGCTTCACCCTGCAATCGGCGCGGGCGGAAGCCTTTGGCGACCAGATCAAGGCGACCGTCGCCGTAACCAACGACGGCGCGCGTTTTGCGGGCAAAGAAGTCGTCCAGATTTACCTTCAGGCGCCGCAGGGCGCGCTCGGGAAACCGGCCAGGGCGTTGGTGGCCTTCGCCAAAACCCGCCTGCTGCAGCCGGGTGAAAGTGAAACCTTAACGTTATCGATTCCGCTGGAGCGTTTTGCCTCCCTCGACGATAGCGGGGCTACCGGGCATCCCCATTGCTACGTGATGGAACCCGGACTGTATCGTTTATTGATCGGTAACAGCGTGCGCGATCTGCAACCTTTGCCGGTAGACGGAGAGGCGGGGTACACGCAGAAGACTCTGCGGATCCTCTCCCGCCATCAGCAGGTGCTGGTGCCAACGGTACCTTTCGTGCGCATTAGGCCCGCTGGCGATGGCGGCGATGGGCGCTACCAGATCGAATGGGAAGAAGTGCCGCGGCGGAAGATCAACCTGCGCTCGCGTATTGAGGAGCGCCTGCCAGAGAGCATCACTCTCACCGGCAACCAGGGGCTTACCCTCAGCGACGTTGCGGAAGGGCGCGCGACGATGAACGCTTTTGTTGCTCAGCTGTCGGTGGAGGAGCTGGCCTGTCTGGTGCGCGGGGAGGGCATGTGCAGCTACAAAGTCACCCCCGGCGTCGCGTCGGCCTTTGGCGGAGTGGCGGACAGCCTGCTGGAAAAAGGCATTCCGCTGGCGTGTGCCGCCGACGGGCCTTCCGGTATTCGCATGGATAACGGCGCAAAGGCCACTCTGCTGCCCAGCGGTACGCTGCTGGCCTCCAGCTGGGACCCGATACTCGTGGAGCGTTTATACGTGATGGAGGGCAAGGAGCTGCTGCGCAACGGTATCGACCTGCTGCTGGGGCCGGGGATGAACATCCAGCGCCATCCGCTCAACGGGCGCAATTTTGAATATTTTTCCGAAGATCCGCTTATCACCGGGATGATGGCGGCGGCGGTGGTGCGCGGCATTCGCAGCGGCGGCGGCGTGGCGACGCTTAAGCACTTTGCCTGTAATAATCAGGAGTTCGCCAGAGCCACAGCGGACTCGGTAGTGTCGGAGCGCGCGCTGCGTGAAATCTACCTGAAAGGCTTTGAGTACGCGGTGAAATCCGCCGGCGCCAGCGCGGTGATGACCGCCTACAACCCGGTCAACGGTTACCAGGCGGCCTCCAGCTACGATCTCACCACCACCGTACTGCGCGAAGAGTGGGGCTTTCGCGGGATCGTCATGACCGACTGGTGGGCAACGATGAACGATCCCATCGATGGCGGCGCGGCGAGCACCCGCAACACCGCGGCGATGATCCGCGCGCAGAACGATCTCTATATGGTGGTCAATAATAACGGCGCGGAGGTTAACGCTGCCGGTGATAACACCCTGGCGGCGCTGGCAAAAGGGGAACTCACGCTCGGGGAGCTTCAGCGCTGCGCGATAAACATCCTCGATTTTATGCTGCAGACTCAGGCCTTTAAGCGTGGGGAGGCGCCCCGGGCGAATGTGATTCACCTGGCGGCAGAACCGGCCTGCGCCGCCGGCTGCGAGGGGGCAATTAAAATCGCCGAGCAGTCGCGTTTGCGCTATGACGAGGACCTGGTGCTGAGCGTTGAACAGGCGGCAGTCTACGATGTGCTGGTCAGCGTGTACGCCGACGGCGCGCCGCTGGCGCAAACCGCCGGCAATCTGCTGCTCAATGACCAGTTCGTGGCAACGATACACACCCACGGCACGCTCGGCCGGGAAATGGTGCAGAAGCTGTGTCGGGTTGCGCTACAGCCGGGGAAATACCGCGTGGGGTTTGCCGTTATCAAGCCGGGTCTGGTGGTGGAGTGGCTGGAGCTGAGGCGCGTTAACGACTAACCGTGGCAGACGTTCAGGTCGCGTGCGGCCTCTTCGCGAGCCGTTATCTGGCGACGGATGCGGGCTATCGACCCGCCCGTTAACGCGGAAGCGAACGCCCCAATTTGGTGCGATTCTGGCTGACGGCAGAGCCTGAACAAGCATAATAACGGGTTGTTTTTTATTCAGATAAGCGCGGCGTTACGCTATGCCGCTGCGCTGTGCTACCTGGCATAATTAATGCTTATCTCTCCCGGGGATGACCTCAAAGTGAGTACAACCGGAGGAGACGACCATGATAAAAATAACGCTTCCTGACGGGCATTATTATGATGAGATGCTTACCGCACAGGGAGAGCAGCGTCAGCACTATAACGCCTGGTGGCAATGGTTTCGCAGTACCGATCAATTCTCTATCCGGCAGAAAAAAGAGCAGGCGGAGCTGCTCTTTCACCGCATCGGCATCACTTTTAACGTCTACGGCGAAGACGAGGGGACCGAACGTCTGATCCCTTTCGACAGCGTGCCGCGCATTATCCCCGCCGGCGAGTGGCAGCGAATCGACCGCGGCATCCGCCAGCGGGTGAAAGCGCTCAACGCCTTTCTTTACGATATTTACCACGATCAAAATATCCTGCGCGCGGGACTGATCCCGGCCGAACAGGTGCTGGCGAATGAACAGTATCAGCCCTGTATGCAGGGAATAAATTTACCCAATAACACCTATGCTCATATCACCGGGGTTGATATGGTGCGCAACAGCGACGGCCAGTATTACGTGCTGGAGGATAATCTCCGCACCCCCTCCGGCGTCTCCTACATGCTGGAAAACCGCAAAATGATGATGCGGCTCTACCCCGAAATGTTCGAACAGCATCGTATTGCGCCGGTAGAACGCTACCCCAGCTATCTGCTGCAAACGCTGCGCGAAAGCTCGCCCGTGGACGACCCGTGCGTGGTGGTGATGACCCCAGGGCGGTTTAACAGCGCCTATTTTGAACACAGCTTTCTGGCCCAGCAGATGGGCGTTGAGCTGGTGGAGAGCGCGGATCTGTTTATTAAAACCGGGGCGGTGTATATGCGCACCACCGAGGGGCCGCGGCGCGTGGACGTTATATACCGGCGGATCGACGATGCGTATCTCGACCCGCTGGCCTTTCGCGCCGACTCTATGCTGGGCGTGCCGGGGCTGCTGTCGGTGTACCGCGCCGGAGGCGTGGTGCTGGCGAATGCCATCGGCACCGGCGTCGCCGACGATAAATCGATCTACCCCTTCGTGCCGGAGATGATCCGTTTCTATCTGGGCGAGCAACCGATCCTCAGCAATATTCCCACCTGGCAATGCCGTAAAGCGGAAGATCTCAGCTACGTGCTGAGCCATCTTGAGCTGATGGTCGTGAAGGAGGTTCACGGCGCGGGCGGCTACGGCATGCTGGTCGGTCCGCGCTCGACCAAAGAGGAGCGCGAAGCGTTTCGTCAGCGTCTGCTGGCAAACCCGGCCAACTATATCGCCCAGGACACCCTGGCGCTGTCAACCTGCCCGACCTTTATAGAAGAGGGGCTGGCGCCGCGCCATATCGATCTCCGGCCCTTTGTCCTTTCCGGTCAGGAGATCCGCCTGGTTCCCGGCGGCCTGACGCGGGTGGCGCTAACCGAAGGCTCGCTGGTGGTGAACTCGTCGCAGGGCGGCGGCACCAAGGATACTTGGGTGATGGAGGAGGACGAATCATGTTAAGCCGCACAGCGAGTGAACTCTTCTGGATGGCGCGCTATCTTGAGCGCGCGGAAAGCTATGCCCGGGTGCTGGACGTGACCTGGAAGCTGTCGATGATCCCCCGCCACAGCCAGCAGTCGCGGGATTTAGCCTTGCCGCTAAATCTATCGTTGACCCACGAGCTGTTTCAGGCCCGGCACGCGCGTTTCACCATGAGCAACCTGCTTAATTTTTTCGCCCTCGACGGCAACAACCCGTACAGCATTTTTAGCTGCGTCGAGATGGCGTGGAACAACGCCCACGCGGTGCGCGGCAGCCTGTCGGCGGAAGTGTGGGAAAGCATCAACGCCACGCGTATTGAGCTGCGAAAACTGCGCCAGCAGGGGATCGGCGAGCTGGGCAACGACGCCTTCTTTGAGTGGGTAAAAGAGCGGGTTCATCTGTTTCGCGGGGCGATTCTCGGCACGCTGCTGCGTAACGACGCTCTGAGCTTTATCGGTATCGGGACGCTGATCGAACGGGCATCCGCCACCGCCCAGCTGCTGCTGATTAAGGATCAGCAGTTAAATAGCGATCCCGATCCGGTCCGCGAGTATTACCGGCTGGATACGCTGCTTAACGCGGTCAGCGCACGCGAGGCCTATAACAGCATCTACCGCCAGCCGGTCAGCCGCGAAACGGTGATGGAGCTGCTGATCCTGCGCAACGATGTGCCGAGATCGCTGCGAGCGAGCATTTCCGACCTCGTCGGGCAGCTGGAGCAGATTGCCAACGATCGTTCGCACCTGCCGCTGCGCCTGGCGCACCAGCTTAACGTCGACCTGCGTTTTAGCACCCGCGACGATCTGGCGCAGGCTGATTTGCAGGTCACCCTTAATGCACTGCTGGCGCGGATTAACGCGCTTTCCGACAGCATCAGACAAACCTATCTGGAGGCGTTATGAAACTGGTAATCGATCACCTGACCCGCTACGGCTACGATGAAGAAGTGAAGTTTTCAACCCAGTACCTGCGCCTGACGCCGCGCAGCAGCGGTCGGCAGAAGATCACCGCCTGGACATTAACCCTGCCGGACGGTTCCGCCGTCGCCACCACCGACGCGTGGGGCAACGTGCTGCACGTGCTGACGCTGGATAATCCGCATAAAGAGATTACCATCCGCGCCAGCGGGATCGTCGATATCGTGGAAGAGGGGGAAGAGATTGGCGCGGAGCCGCAGGAGCTGCTGTCGCCGCTGGTTTTCTTGCGCTGTACCCCGCTTACCCGCGCTGACGGCCCGATCCGCGAATTTGCCCAGCGCTGGTATCAGCCGGAGGCTCAGGAAGCGAGCCTGAACCGGTTAATGGCCGAGCTGCTGCTGAGAATGCCCTATTCGCCGGGCGCCACCCAGGTACAGGACTCGGCCGCCGACGCGTTCGCGCGATCGAAAGGGGTTTGCCAGGATCACACCCATGTGTTTCTCGCCTGCTGCCGGGCGCTGGCGATCCCGGCGCGCTACGTCAGCGGCTATGTCTACAGCGATAACGCCGAGCATGTCGCTATGCACGCCTGGGCCGAAGTATGGCTGAACGATCGCTGGCAGCCGTTTGATATCACGAACAATACCCGCCGTCTGAATCAGCATTTGCGGCTGGCGACCGGGCTGGACTATCTTGATGCGTGTCCGGTGCGCGGTACCCGCCTCGGCGGCGGCGGAGAAATTTTGTTAACTAACGCTGAGGTGCGCGAGCATTCACAGCAGGCGCAGCAGCAATAACCGCAGGAATGAAACGATGACCTATTGCGTGGCCATGTGTTTGTCAGATGGACTGGTGTTTGCCTCAGACTCCCGCACCAACGCGGGAGTGGACCATATTGCAACGTTTAAAAAACTGCACGTTTTCCATCAGGATGGCGAACGCGTCATGGTCCTGCAGTCTGCGGGTAACCTGGCCACGACTCAGAGCGTGATTAGCCTGCTCAGCGCCCGCATTCGTACCCAGCAGGAACCGAATCTGATGCAGGTGACTTCGTTATACGACGCGGCGATGCTGATCGGCAAAACGTTGCAGGAGGTGATTCAACGCGACGCCAGCAATCAGCAGAACTGCGGCAATACCAACTTCAACTGTAACCTGTTGCTCGGCGGGCAGATCGCCGGGGAAACGCACCGGCTGTTCCATATCTATCCGGAAGGCAACTTTATTGAAGCCACGCGCGACACGCCCTATTTCCAGATTGGCGAGAGTAAATACGGCAAACCGATCATCGACCGGGTCCTGTGCATCGATACCCCGCTTGAGCAGGCGATGTGCTGCGCGCTGATCTCGATCGACTCCACCTTGCGCAGCAATCTTTCGGTGGGACTGCCGCTGGACACGCTGCTCTACCGCAGCGGTAGCCTGAGCAGCGCCGGGCAGCATCGGATCACCGAAAGCGATCCCTATTTCAATACCATTCGCAAAGCGTGGTCCGAGGGGTTACAAAGCACCTTCCTGCAACTGCCGCCGTTCACGCCGGGCGGCCAGGATCAGGGGGCGAAATAGCGTCCCGGCGTCATGCCGGTCATGGTGCGGAAAAAGTAGATAAAGGCGCTATCGCTGGCGAAATCAAGCGTCATCGCGGTATCGGTAATCCGCTGCCCGGTAGCCAGCATCTCAACTGCCTTCATTAATCGCCACTGCTGACGCCACTGCTGGTAGGACATACCGGTATCGCGGCGGAACAGGCGGCTGATGGTTTTTTCGCTGGCGCCGCAGCGGGCTGCGAGCGTCCCAAGCGCCGGCGGTAGCGCATCGCCGGAAAGCTGCGCCAGCCGTTTATCCTGCGGCAGCGCCAGCATCATCGGCTCCTGGGCGGCGGCGCGAATTTCCGCCTGGCACAGGGCCGCGAGATGCCGCGCCGGCTCGGTTTCCCAGTCGGTATCCCAGGGGCTGGCGCTGATACGCTCTAAGAGTTCGCGCAGCAGTGGCACCACGTTGAGTATCGCCGCCTGCGTTGGCAATTGAGGGTAACGCTGCGGCTGAAACCAGACTGAACGATAATCGACAATATTTTTCATCTCCGCGCGATGGCTGATACCGGCCGGGATCCAGGCGGCGCGTCCCGGCGGAAGCAGGCACAGCAGCGCGCCATCGTCGAGCGTCAAACGTACGCATCCCTGACGGGTAAACAGGATCTGCGCCATCTTATGCTGGTGGCTGCCGGAGTCATGGTTACCCAGCGCCGACTGCACGCCAATCAGGCTTTTTATTAACGCATCCGGATCGAATGCCGCATCAGCGTCAAGCCAGGCCATAATGTCTGATTTCCGATATTTAAAGTCATTATATTTATAATGTTCGATAAACGGCTTACCTACAATAGCGCCTCTTGTTTATCAGGAGGTAGATATGTTGGGACGTGCCGCGCTGGTACTGGTTACTGCGCTATTGATGTTTCCGCAAATAGCGGAAACGATTTATAGCCCGGCGCTGACCGATATCAGCGCCCGGTTTTCCGTGAGCGCAGCGCAGGCGGCGCAAACGCTCTCCGTATACTTTATCGGTTTTGCCGTCGGCGTTCTGTTGTGGGGCGGATTCAGCGATCGCTACGGTCGGCGCCCGGCCCTGCTGGCGGGGTTAGGTGTCTACGCGGCGGGGTGCCTGCTGGCGCTGTGGGCCAGCGATTTTTCGCTGCTGCTGGTGGCGCGGATCGTCACGGCCGCTGGCGCGGCAACTGGCTCAGTGGTGACGCAGACGGTTCTGCGGGACTGCTATAGCGGGCGGCAGCTGGCGGGGATTTTTTCGTTTATCGGCCTGGCGCTGGCGGTGAGCCCGGCCATCGGGGTCTATATCGGCGGTGGGTTGACCGCCATCTGGGGTATGCGCGGTGTATTCAGCGCGCTGGCGATTTTTGCCGCCGCGCTCCTGCTGGGCTGCCTGTGGTTGATGCCGGAAACGCGCCCGCATAACCTCAGGGGAGGGTCTTTTCTTGACGTGCTGAGGCGGATGGCGGGCGACAGGCGTATCGCTCTGGCGGCAATTCTGGTGGCGGCATTTAACATCAGCCTGTTCAGCTACTACAGTCTGGCTCCCTTTCTGTTCGCCAGATTCGATCTCGATGCCCTGGCCTTTGGATACAGCGGCGTGGCGCTTGCCGCGGGTTCGCTGTTCGGCGCGCTGCTTAACCGCCGTCTGCTGCGTCAGAATGTCCCGCTGGGGCAAATGCTCGCGATCGCCTGCATCCTCCACCTGGCGGGCGCTGCCGCCGTGTACGTGCTGCGGGAATCGCTGTGGTTTGTGGCGCCGGTCGCGCTGGTCACCCTCGCGTATGCGATGGCGATCCCGCTGGTTCTGGGATCGGCGCTGAGCGCCTATGGCGACTGTCGGGGCACCGCCGGCGCCATTTTCGGCTTGTTTTATTATCTTCTGATAGGCGCCGGTCTGCTGGCGGCCGGATGGGGGCAATCGCTGGGCGCATCGCTGCTGCTGTGCGCTGGGGTAAGCCTCATCGCCGGGTGGCGCTATATGCACTCGCTCAACGACGCATAAGGCCGATTTCTGGCAAAGCTTAGTGATTTAATTTCTTTGTTATTTAACGCGTTATCTCACATCTTCGGGGGAGCAAAACGATAACGCGAAAAGGTAGCTTCAGGAATGGCAAAAAGCAGATCGGCCTATTTGCATCCGCAGCAGCGCGAGCGGATTCAGCAGTTGTCCCGCAGCTGGCTGTGGCGCAGCGAACTGCCGACCTGGCTATTGATTTTTGCGATCTACGGCGGCTGGTTTGCCTCGCTGGCCTGGTGGCGCGCGCTGGGGCTGTTCCCGGCCACGCTGCTGCTGGTCTGGTTCACCGCCTGGTATATGTCACTGCAGCACGAGCTCATTCACGGCCATCCCACTTCGCGGCCGTGGTTTAATCAACTGCTGGGGACCCTGCCGCTGGCGGTCTGGTACCCCTATGGTCTGTATCGCGACTCGCACCTGGCGCACCATAATCATCATCTGCTGACGCAGCCGGTTGACGATCCGGAATCCTACTATTTTACGCCGCAGAGCTGGCAGCATTTTGCCCCCTGGCAGCGCAGTCTTATTCATCTGCGCAATACGTTTATCGGCAGGCTGCTGGTAGCGCCGCTGCTGGATATTGCCCAGACGCTCAGCTGCGCGCTGACGGCGCTGCGTCTTCGGCGGGTGAAAACGCTAGCGATGTGGCTGGTTCACGGCCTGCTGCTGGCGGCGCTGTTCGCGTGGATGCATCACCTTGACTTTTCGCCGCTCTATTTCGTGCTGGCTGTCAGCTATCCTGCGCTGGCGTTAACCAAAGTGCGCTCTTTTCTTGAGCACCGCGCCGCGGACGATCCGCTGGCCCGTTCGGTGATTAACGAGGCGGGACTGGTCTGGCGGGTGCTGTTCCTCAATCTCAACTACCATTCAGTGCATCACGATTTGCCGGGCGTACCGTGGTACGGGCTGCGAAAAATCTATCTGCATAATCAGGCGGAGTATCAGCGGCGCAACGCCGGGTTTGTGGTGCGCGGCTACGGTGAATGGCTGCGGCATTTTTTTGCCAGACCGGTGGCGGTGAATGCGCATCCCGGGTTCAACCAGCAGGGTAAGGCGGATGAAGAGCATGAGTGAAAGGCTGGCGTTTCCGATGTACGCGGTGAATGACGAGGATACTCAGGCGCTCTGGCGGGCGGTGCGGCAGCTGCTGGCGGCTCGCGGCGTGGTGGATGAGGATGGGCTGTCATATACGGTACCTGAGGATCTGCTGGCGCACTGGCGCCATCCGGCGCTGCTGTTGAGCCAGACCTGCGGTTATCCGCTGGTGACGCTGTTGGCGAACGTGCAAACGGTCGGCTGTTTTCACTATTCGGCGCCCGGATGCGAAGGGCGGAACTACCGCAGCCTGCTGGTGGCGCGTGAAGCGGACGGAGGGAAGTCGCTGGCAGATTTTCACGGGCGTCGGGTCGCGTGCAATTCGCCGGATTCCCAGTCCGGCTATAACGTGCTGTTAAAAATGATCGCGCCGCTGTCGCGCGATGGGCGTTTCTTCTCAACGGTCGCGTTTAGCGGCAGCCATCGCCAGTCGCTGCGTGAACTTCAGCAGGGGACGGCGGATATTGCCGCCATTGATTGCGTGACCTGGGCGCTGCTGCAGCGTCATCAGCCGGAGGCGCTGGCGGGGCTGACGGTGATTGCCCATAGCCCGCTGGCCCCGGGGCTACCGCTGATTACGTCGGCGACGACGCCCGCGGCGACGCTGGAGTTGCTCAGAGAGGCATTGCAGCAGCTGGTGAGCGATGAACGCTATCAGCCGCTTTGCGAAGCGCTGTTTATCTGCGGCTACAGCGATATGCGGCGCGCGGACTATCAGCCGCTGCTGGCGTGGCGTGAAGAGGCCGCGGCCAGAGGCGTTGTGCGGCTATAGTTGGCAATTGCCCCGGGCCGCGGCGCAAGCGCCTTGCCCGGGCTACCCGATCGCAGGCGGCTGTGAACCCGTAGCCCGGTCAGCACAGCGCCACCGGGAAGCAAGTCGCAGCGCGGTCAGCGAGTCGAATTCAGGCGTTGACGTCAATTGGCGTAGGGGAGCGTCGGGCTGGCGAGCGAAGCGAGTTAAAACGCGCTGGGGCTGACGGCGTCGATCCTCTCTCCGCTAACCGGATGCACGAAATGCAGTTCGCTGGCGTGCAGCATCAGGCGCGGTGCCTGTTCTGTTCCCGGAAGCGCCATGCCGCCGTACAGATCGCAGCCCAGAATAGGGTGGCCAAGGTGCTGGCAGTGAATACGCAACTGATGGGTGCGGCCGGTTTCCGGAGTCAGCTGGACTCGCGTTACCGGCACTTGACCTTGATAGCGCAGGCGCTCCACGACCCGATAGCCGGAGCGAGCAGGTTTGCCGTGGCGCGGGCAAATCGTCATCAGCGGAAACAGCGCCGGATCTTTGGCTATCGGAGCGTCAACGGTTCCTTCATCATCCGCCAGATGCCCGCACAGCAGCGCGCTGTAGACTTTGCTCACCGCACGCTGGCTGAACTGCTGGCAGAGCGCGGCGTTGATGGCCTTGTTGCGCGCAATCACCATCAGCCCGGAGGTGCCGAAATCAAGACGGTGCGCCAGCGTGCAGCCGGGAAACTGTTGTACCAGTCGATAATGTACCGAGTCGAGATTCAGGGGATTTTTCCCCGACAGGCTCAGCAGGCCTGAGGGTTTATCGATCAGCAGCAGATGGTCATCCTGGTAGAGGATATCGATTTCAGCGTGGCACGGCGGGGCGATAAAGGTATCGATAACGGTAGACATCAGGCTGCACGGAGAGAGAGTGGAGGCGGATAATAGCGTATTATTCGCCTTCACGCGAGCTATGCGGTGACGGTACTCATGGCCTTAATATGCTGCCAGAAACGTTCGGCGGACTGGTTGAGCCGCGCACCGGAGCGATAAATATAGGCGCCGATCGGCAAGGACAGGCTCTCATCCATTATCGTCAGGCGGCCTTCCTCGAGCTCGCGCTTGATAGAGTATTGCGGCAGCCAGCCCACGCCGTCGCCGTTGAGGACCATACGTTTTAACAGCTCGCTCATTGAGGAGACAAAGGTCAGCGAGAAGGTAATTTCCGGCTTGCGGTCGATCACCTGATTCACCTGTCGTCCCATATAGCTGTCGTTGGCGTATTTCATCAGCGGCAGCACCCCGCGATGCAAATTAAAAAGCGGTCTGCCGTGCTTATCGCAGGGAGAAACGAGGTGCAACGCTGAGTCGAAAATTTTATGATTGATAAACGGATAGTTCATCAGCTCTTCATTATAAAACGACAGGATAAAATCACTTTTGCCTTCTTTAAGATTAAATACGGCATCGTTGACATTAATCGATTCAACATGAAAAGTTTTATTCTTCCGGTCGGTATAACCGGCGATAATTTCTGGCAGTAATAAAACGGAAAGCGACGGCGCGGCGTCGATTCTTATTTTCTGCGTGGTGTTGTTCAGCCCTTTAATTCGGCTGATCTGGAAGTCCATATCGTCGAGCATATTACGTGCGTAGCCAACGAAAATCTTCCCTCGGTTGGTCAGCTGCAGCGGGTTTGCCGAACGGTCGAAGATGCTGAAGCCCAGCGAAGACTCGAGCGCCTGAATGCGGCGGCTGAAGGAGGACTGCGAAATATTGCGGCTTTTGGCCGCGAGCGTAAAGCTTCTGGCTTCCTCAAGGGCAATCACATCGTAAAGCCATTTTACTTCAAGATTCGCCAGCACCGATCCATTCCTCATTCCTGCAATAAATGCTATGCAATTTTAGCATAACGCATAGAAACTATGCAATTAACATACTTACCTACAGGTGTTAACATTTTTAGCAGAGTTAGCTTATGAGGTATACGTGCCAACGATATTTCTAAAGTACAGGCGAAACCCTACACGAGCACGATTTTAAATCGCCGGCTCTGGTCTGTTCATCCTGGTTATTTAATTGCACGATGGTTTTTTTATTAAAATAAATCCATCTGCTGAACTGACGGGTTGAAATAACCGAATAGCATCTTATCCAGCCAATAGTTTGTCAGGAGTGCCATGTCACGTATTGAATCAGTAAAAGACGCTCTTCTTGCGCTCGGAATTCAGGAAAGCAGCGAGCTGTTTTATAACCCCGATTACGACTTGCTGATTGCGCATGAAACCAGTGCAGAGCTCACCGGCGCGGCGCGCGGCGTCATGACCGAGTCCGGGGCCGTTGCCGTGGATACCGGGATCTTTACCGGACGCTCTCCGCGCGACAAATATATCGTCAGAGACGAGCTGACGCGTGACACCGTCTGGTGGTCCGATTCCGGCCTTGGCCGCAACGATAATAAGCCGTTATCCACGGAGATTTGGGCTGACCTGAAGACGCTGGTTGCCGGACAGCTGAGCGGCAAAAAATTGTATGTTGTCGATGCCTGGTGCGGCGCCAGTCCGGCAACGCGCCTGGGCGTCCGCTTCGTCACCGAAGTGGCCTGGCAGGCGCACTTCGTCAAAAACATGTTTATTGCGCCGAGCGCGGAAGAGCTGGCTGAATTTACGCCGGACTTCGTCGTCCTCAACGGCGCGGGCTGCACCAACGACAAATGGCAGGAACAAGGGCTGAATTCCGAGAACTTTGTCGCCTTTAACCTGAGCGAAAAAATTCAGCTGATCGGCGGCACCTGGTACGGCGGCGAAATGAAGAAGGGTCTCTTCTCGGTGATGAACTATCTGCTCCCGCAGCAGGGGATCGCCTCGATGCACTGTTCAGCTAACCGCGGCGAAGCGGGAGACGTGGCGCTCTTCTTTGGTCTGTCAGGCACCGGCAAAACCACACTTTCCACCGACCCGCTGCGTCAGCTGATCGGCGATGACGAGCACGGCTGGGACGATGAAGGCGTGTTTAACTTCGAAGGCGGCTGCTATGCCAAGACCATTAATCTTGACCCGCATGCCGAACCGGAAATTTACGGCGCGATTCGTCGTAACGCGCTGCTGGAAAACGTGGTGGTCAGAGCCGATGGCAGCGTGGATTACGCCGACGGCAGTAAGACTGAAAATACCCGCGTTTCTTATCCGCTGTCGCATATTGACAACATCGTGAAACCGGTATCGCGCGCGGGCCATCCGTCGAAGGTCATTTTTCTTGCCGCCGATGCTTTTGGCGTGCTGCCGCCGGTATCCCGTCTGACAACCGAGCAGATGCAGTATCATTTCCTGTCGGGTTTTACCTCGAAGCTGGCCGGAACCGAACGCGGCATTACTCAGCCAACGCCAACCTTCTCCGCCTGCTATGGCGCGGCCTTCCTGCTGCTGCACCCGACGCAGTATGCCAGCGTTCTGGCAGCGAAAATGGCGGCATCGGGCGCCGAGGCCTGGCTGGTGAATACCGGCTGGAACGGAGAGGGCAAGCGCCTTTCACTACGCGATACGCGCAATATCATCAGCGCGATCTTAAACGGCACTACCGGTGAGCTGCGCGAGGAGACGGTCCCGGTGTTCGGTCTGTCTATTCCGCAAACCGTGCCAGGCGTGGATAGCGCGCTGCTTGACCCACGTAGCGGCTGGTCTTCCGCCGACAAATGGCAGGAGAAGGCCGAAAGTCTGGCGCAGTTGTTTATGGATAACTTCAGGCAATATAGCGATACCGAAGCCGGCGCCCGCCTGGCGTTAGCCGGTCCGACGCTGACAAAATCAGCCGTTACGGCCTAAGGCATTTTTTCAGCGACCAACCCGGGCAGCCGCCCGGGTTTTTTACGTTAGCCATCGCCGGGTGAATGGCGCAGGAACTTGACTCTGCCTGTTTAGCGATTATAAATAAAGGGATGCAGGGCTCAGGATTGGGTCAAAATAACCTCATGGCATTATTGTTATGAGAATTATCCTGGTAACTCCGCTGCGATGATCCCTCGATACGCTGATATCGATAAATAAAGGAATGACTATGAAACTCTGGAGTAAAACGCTAATCGCTTCTGCCGTATGCTTATTTCTTGCCGGCTGTGATGATTCCTCAAAGGTTGATGCTAATCTGGATAAAGCAAAAGATAACGCCCAACAAATTAAAGAGGCGGCGTCCGATAAAGCCGACGCAATTAAGGATGAAGCTGATAAACACATTGATGCAATAAAAAAACAGGCGGCGGACGAGGCCAACAATCTCAGCAGCCAGGCCTCCAGCATCAAGGCGGAGGCGGATAAAAAAGCGGAAGCAATTGCTCAGCAGGCCCAGGCCCAGGCTGATGCCGTCAAGCAGGATGCCCGGCAGAAAAGCGACCAAATCGTGCAGGAAGCTGGCAAAATTAAAGACAGCGCGATTGTTGATGCCAATAACCTGGCCAACGATGCGGCGAATAAAACAAAAGAAATTAAAGAGAGTATCGCTCCCGCTAAAACCGCAGAAGATGCGGCCAATGCGAACCAGCAGACATCACACTGATTATTTTTCGCCCTCCGCCTTATGCCAACATTATCTTCAGCGCGTTGGTTCGCTGAAGATAATGTGGATTCAGCCTTTTATCTGTGGGTCACCCAGACGAGTTTATCGACCGGGAAGCCCAACTTCCGCGCAATGCTCACATACTCCTGCTTCACGGAGTCAGGGATGGTCGGCGTGCGCGACAGGATCCACAGATAGCCGCGATCGGGGCCGCTGACCAGTGCATATTGATACTGGCTATCCAGCGCGATCACGTTATAGCCACCGTAAAACGGGCCAAAAAAGGAGACTTTCAGCGCCGCAGTATCAGGAGCGCCGGTGAAATAAGCTTTACCCTCGCTCTCGTTCCATTTTTGTTTCTGCGGATCGTAACCACGGTTAACTACGCTAATGCCGCCATCGCTGCGTTGACCGTAGGTCGCGGTGACCTGCTCCAGGCCGCGTTCGAAACGATTTTCAAGGCGGGCAACTTCATACCATTTGCCCAGATACCGACTCGCGTCAAAGTCGCTTATGGGCTGGACACCTTTGGGTGGCGTGGGGGATTTACAGGCGACAAGGGTTAATGCGATAGCAACGCCAGTCAGAACAGGCCATATCTTCATGTGAAGTCCTTTTGTGAACGCAGGAACAGGAAGTATAGCGCAGGCTTATTCTTTTCCCGATCGTTGAGGTTATATTCAGAAAAATCTATCGCCCCCGGGACGAATAGCATTCTGCGCTTGTTTCCATAACCGCGTTTATCACGAAAAATTGAATATATTTTCACAGCGCAGCTGCTAACGTTTAATTGTTATTATCCGCAACAGGAAAACATTGTGAAAAAATTATCCGGTCTGGTTCTGTTATCTGCTATGTCTTTCATCCCCGCAGCGTTTAGTGCTCCCACCGGGACGCTCAGCGTACATATTCTCAATCAGCAAACCGGGCTGCCTTCCTCGGGCGTGACGGTGACCCTGGAAAAACAGCAGGCGAATAAATGGACCGAGCTTGCAAGCGGCGTAACCGACAACGATGGCCGAATTAAATCGCTGTATCCGGCAGAAGAGGATATGCAGCCGGGGATTTACAAAGTGACCTTCAAAACCGGCGATGACTTCAATAAGCAGAAACTGGCATCATTTTTCCCGGAGATCCCGGTTCTCTTTACCGTGACGCGCACCAATGAAAAGCTACATATTCCTTTGCTGCTCAGCCAGTATGGCTATTCCACCTATAAAGGCAGCTGATCGCTCGCAATAAACACGCTTTACCTCACGCCATAATAAACAAAAGCCTGCTTACAAGCAGGCTTTTATCTGACGACTTTCGGTAGCGCGCCGTGCTTATTGGTTTTGCTGGAGGATCCTTAAAAAGTCCGCTTTATTGGCAATCAATGACAGCGCTCTGGCGATAACTTCATCGCTAAAGATTGACGCGACTTCTCTTAGCACATCAATGTGCTCACTCTCTTTAGCAATCACGCCAATGGCAATGAACATGACGTTATTTCTGTCCCAGATTACGCCGTCAGGGAACTGATAAATCTCAACGCCGGTTTTAACTATGATGTTTGTGGCTGATTTAGGCAGATGCGGCAGCGTAATGCCGTTACCTAAAAAGGTGGAGACCTGGCGCTCTCTTTCAGCAAGAAAGGCCACGCAATCTTCACTGACATAACCCCTGGCCTTAAAGTCAGCGCCAATCATCGCCAGCACTTCCGCTTTATTTTTCGCCCGGCATGACAGATGAAGATTATCTTGCGTAATGTTATCGATCATAATCCGCTTTCCTTTGTTGCTGCATTGAGTCGTGCTGAAGATTTATTGGCCGACAGCTCTTCTTCCAGCTGCTCCAGCGATTTATTTGATGTTTCAGGTAGCGCCGTGACGACAAAAATAATCGCCAGGTAGTTAATAGCGGCAAAAATCAGGAACACCGGGCCTAACCCGAGCTTGGCCTGCAATAATGGGAACAGATAGCTGACGATGGCGTTCATCACCCACATGAAAAATACCGATATGCCCATCGACAGTCCGCGGAACTTGAGCGGAAAGAGTTCCGCCAGCACCACCCAGGTGATAAAGCCCATCGTCCCCTGCATTACGCCAACGAACATCGCGCCGAGCAGCCAGATGGCCGTGGCTTTGATGTCGCCGACCAGGGTGTAGTCTACGCCGGCAATGATAAGGTGCAGGGTAGCCATGATCGCGAAACCATAAATAATGATGGTTTTACGCTTAAAACGATCGACCAGGAACAGAACGCCAAATAACATGCCGCCGACGGAGAACACGCCATTGAGTACGTTGCAGATGAGGGAGGTTCTTTCGGAGAATCCGGCGCTGCTCAGGATCTCAGTGCCATAGTACATGATGACGTTGACCCCGGTGGTCTGCTGCAGCGCCGCCCAAATCACCCCTACCAGCAGGAGTTTGAAAATCCATGGCGTCTGAAGGATGGTGATAAAGGCGTTTTGCGAATGGAGCTTTTTATCGGCTTCGGCCTTAATTAAGGTGGTGATATCGTTGAATTCTTTGGTTGCGCGTTCAAGCGGGCGGATTTGTTTTAAAATTTCCAGCGCTTCTTCATGGCGGTTTTTGCTAACGAGCCAGCGAGGGCTTTCCGGCGAACGCAGCATGCCGATAAACAGGCAGATAGCGGGAATGGTCTGTACCATCAGCATATAGCGCCAGACGTCGGGCAGATGGCCCCAGAGGATGCCAATAATGGCGTTGATGGCAAATGCGGCTAACTGGCCGATGACAATCGCGACTTCATTTAAGCCAGTGAGTTTTCCGCGCATTTCCGTTGGCGCGACTTCAGATATAAAGGTGGGGGCGGTGACCGAAGCGCCGCCGACGGCATAGCCGAGGATGAAACGTGAAATAAGCAGTACGGTGATATCTGGCGCCAGAGCGGACATCAGTGCGCCGATGAAAAAAATAAAGGATAAAAAAAGCAGGTATTTTCTTCTGCCAAAGAAATCGGCGAATTTTCCCCCGAACACGCTGCCTAGCGCAGCGCCGATCAGCAATACGCTCATGACCAGACCTTCAGTGGTCGGCGTCAACGCCATATATTGTTTCAGAGAGGAAAATGCGCCATTAATAACGCCGGTGTCATAACCGAATAACAGGCCGCCAAATGTCGCAACCAGGGTTATCTGGTGTAGTCGTTTTCTCTGCTGTAGGTTCAGATTCATAATAAGAGACATTTTTATACCTTTTGTTTTGATTAACGGCACGAGATAAAAACGTGTCATCCCATCCCCGTCATGGCCTGCCTTTGCGCCAGGCGAAGCACGGTCGGGATGAAATAATTTTTTGTTCTTAGTGCAACTATTTAGCGCGATTGCTATGCGCTAAATAAAACCGATCAAAGAGGTTTCTTTTTGATTAATGATGAATCATCGGTAGATGCGGGGCTGGGTCCTCCGGGATGGTCGACGTTCAGAAAGTCCCCGGCAGCGTGAGGGTGGAAAAGGGGTGGGCCAATATAAACGGTTCTGATAAATCCTGATCTCACTTCCTTCATTGCATCCTCCGGGGGGTTAGGATTTCTGCTGCGCCATTAAGGCGGGCAGAGTGCGTTTAGTGAGACGTTATTATTGACGCAATAAGTGAAATAAAAATGCAAACAGATCACATTTTGAAAGTTTTGTTTCGATTGTGTTTTGTGAGGTAAGTGTAGCAGCCTTGTTTATACAAGGGATTTGTTTATAATCATCTGATATATAGAGTAATTTTTTAGCTTGCAAATGGGGGGGGTAGCTATCAGTATGCCGATGTATTGTTAAAATTATGATATATATCACATTTGTTTACCGCATATTTTATGGAACTTAAATTCCATTATTGAAATTATTTTAATTTTTATTCGAAATTTGATGGCAAAAAGCTGCTGCCGTGGCGAGCGTTAACATTCACGGCTTAACCTCCTGAGTCCGCTTTTTGACCGCAAGCGAAGGCTGAGATCTATGTATGTCGTCAATGATTAGCGGCGGGGCGGCCCCGGGAAAGAGAATTGAGAACAACCGATTATCATAGTGATACGCCTGTTCTCTTTTTGATAATTACCCGGCAGGCTTATCCATGTCATATTATTTCAGCGGCAGGTTTTTTTAGAGATGCTTCACATAACTTACCCTCAAATAACCCTTTATTTATAGGTGGCATAGCCATTGCTTTATTCAGTCATCTTTCTTTGTGAGTGGAGACTGAATAATATGGATACAGTGCTTGTTGGCAGTGAGGTGCCCCGCGTAGACGGGCTCGCCAAGGTGACGGGTAAAGCTGTCTACGGCGATGACATCACCATGAATAATATGCTGTATGGCGTATGCCGCTACGTCGATATCCCTGCCGGGCGTATTGATTCTCTCGACCTGTCGGAGGCGGAAAAAGTCCCGGGGGTCGTGCGCATCGCCACCTGGGACGATATACCCGGCCAGCGCAAACTGGGGGCGATTGTTCCCGATCATCCGCCGATTATTGACAAGGAGATCGCCTACCGCGGCGACGTGGTAGCCGTCGTGGCGGCGGAATCCTATGAGGCGGCCTGCATTGCCGTCGATAAAATCAAAATCACCTATACCCCGTGGGAACCGATTACTTCGCCGGAAGAGGCCATGAAGCCCGGGGCGCGCCTTATCCACAGCGAACTCGATAGCAATATCATCAATCGCCACCACACGGCGAAGGGCGATATAGAAGCCGGCTTTGCCGCCTCCACCCATATCTTTGAACGTGAATATGAAGTGGGTTTTCAGGAGCATGGCTATATTGAGCCGGAGTCCATTACTGCCTATCTGGACAATAATGAACAGATCATGACCATTGAAGGGTCGATTCAGAACGCTCACCGCACCCGGGCGGTGATTGCCAAATATCTCGACCTGCCCCAGGCGAAAGTCAATATTAAGCGTTCGGTCCTCGGCGGCTCCTTCGGCGGTAAGGATGACATTATCGATAATGTCTCCTGCCGCGCGGCGCTGCTGGTGCACCTGACCGGACGGCCGGTTAAGATCTCCTATAACCGTGAACAGTCGATGCGCGAGAGCTACAAGCGCCATCCTTATAAGATGAAATACCGCATTGGCGTGGACGACGACGCGCGTATTCAGGCGATTAAAATTGACATCATCGCCGATGGCGGCAGCTACTGCGGCCAGACGGTGTTTGTCACCTGGCGCAGTTCCGTCCAGGCGGCGGGCCCCTATAATATTCCTAACGTGCGCGTCGATCTGGTGGGGGTGTATACCAACAACAACTACACTTCGGCCTACCGCGGCTACGGCGCGCCGCAGGTCATTTTCGCCAACGAATCGCTGATGGATGACGTGGCGGGCGAACTGGGACTGTCGCCCGTCGAATTCCGTTTGCGCAATATTCTCAAACAGGGCGATACCAGCATGGCCGGGCAGGTCTTCAGCGAACATACCGTCTCCGCGCAGGAGGTGCTGGAGAAGACGCTGCTCAAGGCCGAATACGAGGCCAAACGCGAGCACTATAAAAAACTTAACGCGGAAGGCGGCCCGATTCGCTACGGGATCGGCTTCGCACTGAGCCATCGCGGCTGCTCTCTGGGGGCGGAGGGGCTGGATGCGTCCTCGGCCCTGATTCAGGTGAATGCCGACGCCAGCGTGAACATTTCCACTTCGGTATCCGAGAACGGGCAGGGGCTGCAGACCACCATGTCGCTGCTGGCGGCGGAAGCGTTCGGAATTGCGCTCGACCGGGTGATGTTTAGCGAACCGGCCACCGCGATGATCGCCGACGGCGGCTCAACGGTCGCTTCGCGCGGTACCCTGATGGGCGGGCAGGCGATTCTGAGCGCGGCGAACAAAATTAAACAACGCATGGCGGACGCCGTCAGGGAAACGCTAAAAGCGCAGAGCATTGACGATATTGCCTGGCAAAATGGCAAAGTGTTCAACCGTCACAGCCCGGAGCTGAGTCTCAGTTTCCAGCAGGTGTGCGATATGACCCGGGCTACCGGGGCAAACCTCTCCGCCTACGGCTGGCACGTGGCGCCGAATATTCACTGGGATGAAGAGAAAGGCTGCGGCAGCCCCTATTTCACTTGGGTATACGGCTGCCAGCTGGCCGACGTGGCGGTGGATATGCGCACCGGTAAAATTACCGTCAATAACGTCGTCGCCACTCACGATGTGGGAAAAGTCATTAACCCGGTTGGCTTTAGCGGCCAGGTTTACGGCGGCGTGCTGCAGGGGATGATCGGCTACGGCATGCTGGAGGATTTCAACACCGAGCACGGCGTGGTGAAATCGGAAAACTTCGATACCTATCTGCTGCCGACCATCAAGGATATGCCGCACATCGATATCATCGCGGTGGAAAACTATGATAAAGCGGGCCCGATGGGGGCGAAGGTTATCGGTGAACCGGTGCTCGAACTGGGCGCTGCTGCCCTCAACAATGCGGTGAGCTTCGCCATCGACCGACCCAACCGGACCCTGCCGCTGACGCTTGAACAGGTTCGCCTCGGCTATAACCTTAAGAAGCCGGAACGCCAGAGCGAGCAGATGCTGGAATCGGGCGATAAGAAACAGGTTCACCGCCTCAACACCCTGTCCCTGAGCGTCCCGCAAACCCTGAAAGAGGCTCTGAAGCTGATGGCCGAGAAGGGGGCAATGCCTATTGCCGGCGGTACCGATGTGCTGGTTCAGGCCCGGATGCTGTCCGGCGAAGTGCCGCTTGTTAATATTGCCGGGCTGGCGGAGCTGAAGGAGATTTTTGACGTTGAGGGTGGCGTCTCAATTGGTTCCGGCGTCTGCTTTACCGATCTGGTTAAGCATCCGTTGATTCAGCAACGCTATCCGCTACTGGTCACTGCCTGTAAAACCGTCGGCTCCCTGCAGCTGCGCAATCGGGCAACGATCGGCGGCAATATCGTCAACGCCGCCCCGTGCGCGGACTCCATGCCGCCGCTCATTATCTATGATGCGGAAGTCGAGCTGCGCAGCGCGCGCGGAACGCGCCGGATGCCGGTCAGCGAATTCGTCGTGGGCGGCTATCGCACCCTTCTTGAACCCGATGAGCTGGTGGTCCGCTTTATCCTGCCGGCGCCGACGCAGCAACCGCTGATCAATCGCTATCTGCAGCTTGGCCGGCGCAATGCGTTGAACATTACGCGCCAGAGCTTAACCGGGCAGTTCATGGTCGATAAGGGCGTGGTTCGCCTGTGCCGTCTGGTGGATGGCGCGCTGATGGCTAAACCGCAGCGGCTGACTGAGGTTGAGCAGGCGCTCACCGGTAAGACGCTAGACGCCGCCACCATCGACTATGCGGCCGGCGTGCTTCACGACAAGGTAGAAAAAGCCATCGGCGGACGCTGGTCAGCCCCCTATAAAGTCCCCGTATTTATCGATATGTTCCGGCAGATGCTGCAGGAAGTCATGACAGAGCAGAAGAAATAAGGAGCCATGAACATGAACCATATTGAGCTAAAAGTGAATGGCATCCGCATTGCCCGCGATGTTAAAGACAATGTCCGCCTGATCGATTTTCTACGTGAAGATCTCAAGTTAACCGGCACCAAAGAGGGCTGTTCGGTGGGTGAGTGCGGCGCCTGCACCGTCATTCTGGACGGAAAATCGGTCTGCTCCTGCCTGCTGCTGGCCGCCCAGTGCAACGGGGCGGAGGTCACTACCGTCGAAGCGCTGCATCACGATCCGGTCGGCAAAAAATTGCAGAATGCCTTTATTCGTCACGGCGGCGTTCAGTGCGGCTTCTGCACCCCCGGCGTATTGATGAGCGCTAAAGCGCTGCTGGATGCCAACCCGGCCCCCAGCGACGATGAGCTGAAAGAGGCGCTGGAGGGAAATATCTGCCGCTGTACGGGATATCAGCCGATCATCACCTCGATTAAAGCCGTGCTGAAATCCTGACCGTCGTAAGCGCCGCCGTCGCCAGTTGACGGCGGCGCTTTTTCGGCTGCAGGAGGAGGATGACAATGAGCAAAAAAGTCGATAAGCAGTGCATTATGCTGGCTGCCGGGCTCTCAAGCCGCATGGGCAAGTGGAAAATGATGATGCCGTGGGGTGAAGGAACGATTCTGGATAGCGCCCTTGCCAGCGCCCTGGCGTTCTGCGATCGGGTGGTGCTGGTCACGGGGTTTCGCGGCGATGAGTTGGCCGCGTGCTATCAGGGCCATCCGGGCGTTGAGGTGGTCTTTAACCCGCGATATCAGGAGGGCATGTTCTCTTCGATTCAGTGCGGGGTGAGCCATATCCGCGCTTCGCGTTTCTTTCTGGCGCTGGGCGATATGCCGGAGGTCACGCCGGGCGTGTACCGCAGGCTATGGGCCAACGCCGACGCGGAAAGCTGCCTCATTCCGGCTTACGATCGCGGAAAAGGCCACCCGGTACTTCTGCCGCAGCGGGCGATATCTTTGATTAACCACGCGGCGGAAGAGGCCACCCTGAGGGAGGTCATCGGTCAGATGGCAGTACGCGTTATCCCGGTGGAGAATCAGGGAATTCACTGGGATGTAGACACTCCGCAGCAGTATCTTGCGGTCGCGCGCCGCTGCCGCAAGGATCTGACGGCTGTCGGATAGCGTTGATGGACGTCATCAGAAAAAATAAGCAGAGACAATATCGCCCCGGGGATTGACCGCCGGGGCGATATTTTTTACCCCGCGGCGCTTTCGCGCAGGCGGGCTTTCAGCTTGCTGTATTCCTCAATGACGTACCTTTCGGCGGCTTGCCGATCGGCAATGCGCTCAACGTTAACGGCGCAGTACTTGTACTCCGGGGTTTTGGTGATTGGGCTGAGATTCTCGGTGACCAGCTCGTTGCAGGCGCCGATCCACCATTGATAGGTCATATAGACGGCCCCTTTATTCGGCCTGTCGCTGATCTTCGCCCGGGAAATCACCTTGCCTTTGCGCGAGTTAACCCACACAAGTTCTTCGTCCTCAATGCCGAGACGTTTTGCGTCGGCGGTGTTGATCTGGATGTAGCCCGGTTCGTCCGCCAGTTTGGCCAGCGCCGCGCAGTTGCCGGTCATCGAACGGCAGGAGTAGTGGCCCACTTCGCGCACCGTGGAGAGCACCAGTGGATACTCGTCGCTCAGCTTATCGATCGGCGCTTGCCATTCGCAGGTGAAGAACTGCGCCAGCCCGTTCGGGGTGGAGAAACGTTCCGCAAACAGATACGAAGTGCCCTGGTCCGCCTCCGACTCGTCGCGACACGGCCACTGCACGTAGCCCAGTTCCCCCATTTTTTCGTAGGTCGCGCCGAAGAAGTTGGGGCACAAGTGGCGGAGTTCATCCCAGATCTGCTGGGTGTTGTCGTACTTCATCGGATAACCCATACGGGTGGCGATCTCGCAGATGATCTGCCAGTCGGTTTTCAGATCCCACTTCGGCTCTACCGCCTTGAAAAAACGCTGGAAGCCGCGGTCCGCTGCGGTATAGACGCCTTCATGCTCGCCCCATGAGGTCGAGGGCAGAATCACATCGGCCGCCGCGGCGGTTTTGGTCATAAAGATATCCTGGACGATGACCAGCTCCATCTCTTCGAAGGCCTGACGCACGGCGGAAAGCTCGGCATCGGTCTGGAGCGGATCCTCTCCCATGATATACGCCGCCCGCACTTCGCCGTGCGCTACGCGGTGCGGCAGCTCGCTGATGCGGTAGCCAGGGTTCTCCGGCAGGCTCCCGACGCCCCAGGCTTTGGCGAACTTTTGCCGATTCTCCGGAAATTTTACGTACTGATAGCCGGGATAGGTGTCCGGCAGCGCCCCCATGTCGCAGGCGCCCTGGACGTTATTCTGGCCGCGCACCGGATTAACGCCGACGTGCGGTTTCCCCAGATTGCCAGTGAGGATCGCCAGGCTGGTCAGGGAACGCACCGTTTCGACGCCCTGCCAGAACTGGGTCACGCCCATTCCCCACAGAATCATGGCGTTTCCGGCGGTGGCATACAGCCGCGCGCATTCGCGAATCTGCCTGGCGCTGACGCCGGTGATGGCTTCCACCGACTCCGGCGTATAGCCTTCGACGATTTTGCGATACGCTTCGAAACCTTCGGAACGCCCGGCGACAAAGGATTTATCGTAGAGATCCTCCGCAATAATCACCTGCCCGATGGCGTTGAGCAGCGCAATATTGGAACCGTTTTTCAGGGCCAGATGCAGGTCGGCAATGCGCGCGGTTTCGATTTTGCGCGGATCGCAGACGATGATTTTGGCCCCGTTGCGTTTAGCATTGAGGATGTGATTCGCCACGATCGGGTGCGAATCCGCCGGGTTATAGCCGAAAATAAACACCAGATCGGTATTATCGATCTCGGTGATGGCATTACTCATTGCGCCGTTGCCGACCGACTGGTGCAGACCTGCAACCGAAGGGCCGTGTCAGACGCGTGCGCAGCAGTCGACGTTATTGGTACCAATAACGGCGCGCGCAAATTTTTGCATGATGTAGTTGGTTTCGTTGCCGGTGGCGCGCGAAGAGCCGGTGGTCTGAATCGCGTCCGGCCCGTATTTCGCCTTGATGTCGCTGAGGCGATTTGCCACATAATCGAGCGCTTCGTCCCAGGAGACGGATTCCAGCTTGCCGCCGCGCTGGCGGCGGATCATAGGGGTTTTCAGGCGCGGCGTGAGGATCTGCGGGTCGTCAATAAAATCCCAGCCGTAGTAGCCCTTAAGGCACAGGGTGCCCTGATTGTTTTTCCCCATCGCGGCGTCGGCGTGGGTAATTTTTCCCTCCTCTACCGTGAGCTGCATTTTGCAGCCGGAGGCGCAGTAGGGGCAGACGGTCGTTACTCTCTTCATAGCAGTGGTCCTTAAACTTAGAACAGCAGGGCATAACTAAAGCGGCCGCTAAGGCCCTGCGCTATTCCCTGCTGCACGACGGGTATCGCCAGCAGCAGCAGGGTGATCAAGGCAAACAGGATTCGGGTGGGCATTACTGTCCCTCCTGGGCTTCTTCAGGCAGTCTCTCCTTCTGAACTTTGCGCAGCAGGAGCCACATTCTGACGGTTCTGACGGCCATATTGCGCGCCGCTGAGCTCGGCGGGGCCGGATCGGGGACCGGCGTTTCGTGGTTAACGCGGAAAGGTACGCTGCCGTTGAGGGTGAGGTTGGCGACGATAGCCGTCAGGGTACCGATGGTGATCCCGCTGTGCAGAAACAGCTGAACCATCGGCGGAAACTGGGTAAACAGATTGGGCACCAGCACCGGCATCATGCCGAGGCCGAGGGTCAACGCCACGACCATGCCGTTATTATTGTTGCGATAGTTCACCTGCCCCAGGGTACGAATACCGGAGACGGCCACCATACCGAACATGACGATGCCTGCGCCGCCGAGGATCGGCTTTGGTATCAGCACCACCAGCGCCGCCATCCTTGAGAACACGCCCATCAGAATCAGAATGATACCGGAGACCGACACCACAAAGCGGCTGCGTACCCCGGTTAAACCGATCAGGCCGACGTTCTGCGCGAACGCGGCGTAGGGAAACAGATTAAAAAAGCCGCAGATAGTGGTCGCGATGCCGCAGGTGTTAAGGCCGTTGCGCAGCATTTTCGCGTCAACTTTTTTCCCGACGATATCCCCGGTCGCCATCATTGAGGACATGGTTTCCACCATGACCACCACCATGACCATTGATAGCAGGGCGACGGGGATAATATGAAATTCAGGTTTGGCAAACGGCATCAGGGTCGGTAGATGGAGCCAGGGTGTGGCGTGGACCAGACTAAAGTCGAGAGGCTTAAAGCAGCTCCAGAGTACGGTGCCGATAATCAGGCCGATCAGTACCGACGTATTTTTCACCACGCCGGAGGCAAAGGTGTAAATATTAAGAATAATCACCAGAGTAATCGCCGCCATCAGCAGCGAGAAGGGGGCGCCAAAGCCGCTCATCTCGCTGCTGCCGCCGCCGATCCACCCGCCAGCGACCGGCATAATAGACATGCCGATAAGCGTGACGATGCTGCCCATGACCACCTTGGGAAAGAAGCGGATGAGCTTGCTAATCCACGGGGCGCAGCAGAGGATGAAAATACCGGAGACGATCACCGCCCCGGAAATACCGCCGATCCCATACTCCTTGCCGATCAACACCATCGGGATCAGCGCGGCGAAGGTACAACCCTGGATTAGCGGCAGCCGACAGCCGAGCCACTTACCGACCCCCAGCGACTGTACGATGGTGGCCGCGCCGCAGATAAACAGGTCGGCGCTAATCAGTAAAATAATGTGCTCCGGCGGGAGCCCTACCGCATTACCCACAACGAGCGGAACCGCCACGGCGCCCGCATACATCACCAGCACGTGCTGTAGTCCATAAAGAATCATTTGCGTAACGGGTAAAACCTCATCAACCGGTGCGGTTGAATGACCGTTGCGTGAGGCGGAATTGGCGATATCTTTCATGAAGTTGTTATCTCCTGTACGACTTCACTCCGTATAAACGTGAACGGAGCCGAAGTTACGATTCGAAGGCCGCTGCCTCCCTGAGCTGATGCGTTCACCAGCGTGTTGCGCGCACGTTGAGTGATATGCGTAAGATGTGCCAAAAATAAATATCCGGAGAATCGAAGAGGAATTGTGTGAAATAACTCACGGGAAAAAGGGCGGAATATCTCTCTGAGGGCCATATCTTTAAATAAGACGCGTTGGCAAAAAATGTGCGCTATCACATTGAGATAGGGACAATCTCATTTTGGTATTACGCACGATACGTTGAATTATCAACATGATTAAATCCAGAACGCAGCGAATAATTTTCCCTCAGCGCGCGTGGATAATTATCTCGCCGTTACGCTGAGGGGCACTTTTTTTTGAGGCGGCTCGCAAAAATGAGCAGCATATGAATACCCTGAAAAAAATCGCCTGATTATTGCATCGCTTCCCGGTGAGTCCTGGAATAATAAAGGGAAGCAAATGAATAAATTTATTGTTGCCGATTCTGCAAACTGTATTGGCTGCCACGCCTGTGAAGTGGCCTGCGTCACCTCTCATCGCCAGGACAGCTGGCCCCAGCAGCGCAGCGACTTTCTGCCGCGTATTCGGGTGTTCTTCCACCGCAACGCCAGCAGTGCGACAACCTGCCGCCACTGCAACGACGCTCCCTGCGTCGGCGCTTGTCCGACCCAGGCGCTGATCGTAGCCAACGACAGCGTTCAGTTTACAGAGGCGCTGTGCATCGGCTGTAAAAACTGCGTCATCGCCTGTCCCTTTGGGGCGATTGAGATGGTGGCCAACGATGACGACGCGCCGCAGCTGGCGCAGAAATGCGATCTTTGCCGTCAGCATCCTTCCGGTCAGCAGGCGTGCGTGGCCAGCTGTCCAACCCAGGCGCTGCGTCTGATGGATGAAGCCGCGGTTAACCAGCTGCGTACCGCGCGGCAGATCCGCTCCGCGCTGGAAACCCCGCTGGAAGCCGTTCGTGGCGTAAGACGTCGGGCGATACTCAATAAACCTCCGCGCGTTGGCGCAAAAAAAGTGCCCGCCGATGACCGCATGCAGCACTTCCGGGAAATCTATCAGCCGCTGAGCGAGTGCGATGCGGAGTATGAGAGCGAACGCTGTCTCTACTGCGCGCAGAAGGCATGGTGCAACTGGACCTGTCCTTTACATAATCATATTCCCGATTTCATTCGCCTGGTGAACGAGGGCAAGATTATCGAGGCGGCGGAGTTATGCCATCAGAGCAGCTCCCTGCCGGAGATTTGCGGCCGGGTCTGTCCACAGGACAGGCTGTGCGAAGGGGCCTGCACGCTCAAGAACGAAGGCGGCTCGGTCGCCATTGGCAACCTTGAGCGCTATATCACCGATACCGCGCTGGCGATGGGCTGGCGGCCGACAATCGGCAAAGTGGCCCCGCGACCGGAGCGGGTGGCGGTGATCGGCGCCGGGCCTGCCGGTCTGGGCTGCGCCGATATTCTCGTGCGCGAGGGCGTGCACGTTGACGTTTTTGACCGCCATCCGGAGATCGGCGGTCTGCTGACCTTCGGTATCCCGCCGTTCAAGCTGGATAAAAAGGTGCTTGAGATGCGCCGCGACATTTTTAGCGCCATGGGCGTCAATTTTCATCTCAATCAGGAGGTGGGTCGCGACGTGGCTTTTGCCGATCTGCTGAAAAACTATGACGCCGTCTTCCTCGGCGTGGGCACCTACGGTCTGATGGCCGCCGGTCTGGAGGGAGAGAACGCCCCCGGCGTGATTCAGGCCCTGCCGTTCCTGATTGCCAGCACCCGCGAGGTGATCGGGCTTGAAGAGAGCGCCGAGTATCCGCTGACCGACATCAAGGGGAAACGCGTGGTGGTGCTTGGCGGGGGAGATACGGCGATGGACTGTCTGCGCACCGCCGTTCGCCGCGGCGCAGCGAGCGTGACCTGCGCTTACCGTCGCGATGAACTGAGTATGCCCGGATCGAAAAAAGAGGTGGTGAACGCGCGGGAAGAGGGCGTGAAATTTGAGTTTAACGTGCAGCCGCAGCGCATTCAGCTCAACCGTAAGGGGCAGGTCTGCGCGGTGGAGATGATCCGCACGAAGATGGGCGAGCCGGGGCCGGACGGCCGCCGCCGGCCGCAGCCGATCCCGGATTCCGGGTTTGAACTTCAAGCCGATGTGCTCATTATGGCGTTTGGCTTTCAGGCTCACGAGATGCCGTGGCTACGCGGCCACGGCATTAAGCTGGACCGCTGGGGGCAGATAGTCACCGGTGGAAAAGGGCGCGGAACGACGCAAACCAGCCATGACAAAATCTTTGCCGGCGGCGACGCCGTGACCGGGGCGGACCTGGTGGTTACCGCCATGGTCGCCGGGCGGCAGGCGGCCAGCGAGATGTTGACGCAATTCAGGGCCCGGGAGGAGATATGACCAGTTTTATCGTTGCCAGTTCGCAGGCCTGCATCGGCTGCAGGACCTGTGAGGTTGCCTGTGCGCTGGAACATGTGGCGCCGGGGGCGGAGTTCCATCCCCGCCTGAAGGTGATGCGCCTCGACGATCTTAGCGTGCCGGTGATGTGTCATCAGTGCGAGAATGCGCCCTGCGTGGGCGCCTGCCCGACCGGGGCGCTGAGTATGGGGGCGGAGAAAGTTGAAGCCGACGGCGGACGCTGCATTGGTTGTCAGAGCTGCGTTGTCGCCTGCCCGTTTGGGGCGATTACCATCGAGGTGGAGGCCGGTCTGACGCCGGTTATCGTCAAGTGCGACCTTTGCGGTACCCGCGAGCGCGGCCCCGCCTGCGTTGATGTCTGCCCGACGGCGGCGCTGAGTATCATGACCGAAGAGCAGCTCAGAGCGCTGCAAAAGCAGCGCAATATCGCTACTGCCGCGCTGCTGTCGCTATAAACGTTGCGCCCGGCGGCGCGTAAGCTGCCGGGTCATTTCACGCGCGCTGTCTGCAAAAAAAACCGGCTTGTCAGGCCGGTTTAGCATTTTTGCACGGGCTATGCGGGGAGCGCATCCATTCGCGCCCACATTTTTTTCGCCACTTTCTGCGCTTCGCGGAATATCGGCTCGCAGTCGAAGCTGAACTGGCGATCCTCGTAGATCATCACGCCGTTCACCATCACGCTGCGCACGCTGTTTGCTCCCAGGCCGAAGGCGATATGTCCGGCGATATTTTCCGCGATCAGCGGCGTCGGCGCCATATAGTCGCAAATGGTGAGGTCCGCTTTATAGCCCGCCTCAAGGCGGCCAAAGTAGGCGTTGAAGTTGCGATTCAACAGTTCATTACCGTTACTCAGCGCCTTCGCGAAGCTGTCCGGCCACAGCGGCCCGCCGGCGTCGCGGTGTTTAAAGAAGGCAAACTTCAGCTCCTCGAACATATCGGAACCAATGCCGTCGGTGCCGAGCGCCAGATTACGGATCTGCGGCAGGTGGTAGTTGTAGCCGACGTGATTGTTCATATTGGAGCGCGCGTTATGCACCAGGAAACCGTCCTGCGCATTGAGCAGCTCCACGTCGGCATCGGAGATATACAGACCGTGAGCAATCAGCGTCTTACTGTTGATAAGGTCGAACTCCGCCAGCCGCACCAGCAGGTCCTTGCCGTAAAGGTGATGGCTGTGAGAAACATCGTAGCGGTCTTCCGCCGCGTGGATATGCAGGCCGCGACCGGTGGCTTTTAGCGCTTCGCGCAGCATCGCCAGGCCTTCATCAGGCACGGTGAACGGCGCATGGGCGCCGATATGGGCCTCCACCAGATAAGGTTGCTCTCCTTTTTCGCGGGCGGCGTCGATCTCTCTGGCAAAGCGAATGTTCTCCTCAACGCTGTCGCGCAGCTCGCGGCTGCCAAAGTTGCGGTCGGTCGTTTCGAAGCAGGTCATCCCGCGCAGCCCGATTTTGAGAAAAGCGTTGCGCAGTTGGCTCAGGGAGCCAGCGATATAGTGGGGCGACGCATGATGATCGATAACCGCCGTGCAGCCGCTACGCACGGCCTCCATGGCGCAGATCAGACCGCTGTAGAAAAGCGACTCTTCGTCCAGCGCCCGGTCAAGGCGCCACCACAGGTTTTTCAGCGTGGAGATAAAGTCCGGGCTGGGGGCGATATTAGCCTGAATCCCCCGGGACAGGCCGGAATAAAAGTGATTGTGCGAGCAGACCATGCCGGGCATTACCAGTTGCCCGCGCATCTCTTTCACCTGCGCCTGCGGATAGCGCTGGCACAGGCCGGGGCCGACGGCGAGAATTTTATCATCCTCAATGGCAATATCGACGTTCTCCCACACTTTCGCCGGATAGATCTGCGCGGCGGTGGCATTTTTCAGGATCAGGATACTCATACTTCAACGCCTCCCAGGAGATAGCTTTGATGCTGATGAATATGGCTTATGATGCGGCACATGGCGTCGAGCTGGGCCGGCACCTCGTTAAACTGGCCGCGGTCGTTAATTTCCAGCTGCCACGTCTGGTCGTTCTGACGCACTTTGACGCTGGCACCCTCGACGAAGAAGCCCGGATTGGTGCTGTTGACAAAATCCTGCTCGAGGCTGAATACGGTGATTTTGTCTTTATACGGTTTCCCCTGCCACGGGCAGAACTGAGCGCAGTTGCCGCATTCGTTGCAATAAGCGTCCAGGTGCAGGGTCTGGAAACGATTCTGGAACCCCGGGACGGCCACGGAAATATTGGCGCGGTTTGGACAGACGTCGACGCACTTGCTGCACACGTAGTTGCACTCCAGGCAGCGGCTGGCTTCCTGCTCGACAAAAGCCTCGCGCTGGTTTTTATCCACCAGCGTGACGGCGATAGCGCCTTTACGCTGATACACCTTCGCCGGATCGACATTGTTCCAGACTTTATTCCCGTAGCTGCTGGCGATATTCTCCCGCGCCAGGATCAGGTCCGTGGCCCGCCGCGCGTTGCCGATAGCGGAGACGATAGAAGAGGGGCCGCGCTGAACGTCGCCAATCAGAAAGACGTTCGGCTTGCTGGTCTCGCCATCGGCGTTGACCACCGGCCAGCCCTGCGGGTCGAGCGGGATCCCCATTGCCGACAGCGCTTCGCCGTCCTGCTGCTCGCCGATGGCGGTAATCAGGGAGTCGACTTTCAGCGTGCGAAGTTCATCGGTTTCTACCGGACGGCGGCGGCCTTTCTCATCCGGCTCGCCCAGCTTCATCACGCGTACGACGAGCGTTCCGTCGGCGTTAAACTGTTCCGGGTTGCATAGCCACTCGAAGTCGACGCCGTCGAGCAGCGCCTCATCGTACTCTTCGCGCCAGGCGGGCATCTCTTGCTGAGAACGGCGATAGACGATGGTTGCGCTCTGCACGCCCGGCACGCGTAGCGCCGCGCGGGCGCAGTCCATCGCGGTATTGCCGGCGCCGACCACGGCCACGCGTTTGCCCAGATCCAGTCGGTCGCCGCGGTTGAACTGGCGCAGGAACTGCAGCGACTTATGCACGTTCTGGTTATCGCCGCGCAGCTTCACGCCGCTGTTTTTATCGGTACCGGTGCCGACCAGCACATAACGAAAACCTTCCGCCTGCAGCTTTTCTACGCTCAGATGCGGGTCGCAGCCGTACTCAATTTTGACGCCGTGGGCGACGACAAAATCAATATCGTGCTGGATAAGCTCGCCGGGAATGCGGAACTGCGGAATGATATTCTGCACCACGCCCCCGGCGTTGGCTTCGCGTTCAAAAACCGTGACCGGATGCCCGGCGCGGGCGAGAAAGTATCCGGCGGCGAGACCCGCAGGGCCTGCGCCGATCACCGCTACCGGGTGCAGGGAGCCGGAGCCCGCGGGTTTGTGCCAGCGGCTGCGGTACTCGTCCCAGCCTTTCTCCAGCGCCACTTTTTTCAGCTCACGAATGTTGAGCGCGCTGTCGTAATCCAGGCGCGTACAGTTGTACTGGCACTGGTGGTCGCAGATATGGCCGGTAATGGCCGGCAACGCGTTACGCTGATAGATTAGCTCCAGCGCGTCGGCGTAGCGATGCTCGCCCAGCAGGCGAATATATTCCGGAATATCCTGCTTAATGGCGCAGGCCGTTACGCAGGGGGCGACGTAGCAGTCAAGCAGCGGCAGGGGCTCGCCGGTATCAATGCGCTCTTCCGGCTTCCACTGTTTCTGGGTGTAGTCCATGCTCACCGCTTTTTCCGCCAGTGCGTTGAGGCGCTCGACGTCGATCTGCGTCATGTTCCAGCCGTCGGCTTTTCCCAGCTCGCGCATGCACTCGCTCAGGCGCAGATATCCTCCCGGCTTCAGCAGGTCGGTGGCCATGGTGATAGGGCGAATGCCGGTTTCGAAAATTTCGCGAATATTCAGCTGGCTGGCGCCGCCGGAATAGGAGATCGGCAGCTTGCCGTCAAACGCCCGGGAGAGCAGGGCGGCCACGTTGATAGATAGCGGGAACAGGGCGCGGCCGGACATATACATTTCATCTCCCGGCAGCGCCCCCTTGTTATTGACGGTGCCGAGAGTGTTGGTCAGCTTGACGCCAAAGCCAAGGCTGCGCTCTTTCGCCAGCGCCATCAGGCGCGTCAGCATCTCCAGCGCCCGGTCGATCTTAAGGTCGTGGTCAAATGACTCTTCGCTAAGGCCGATATAGCCGAAGCCGCAGGCGTCGAGGATCTGGCGTACGCGTGGATAGCCGAGCAGGGTCGGATTGAGCTTCACAAAGGTGTTGAGGTTTTTCTCCGTCAGCATATAGCGGCAGATGGCTTCGATCTCATCCGGCGGACAGCCGTGCATCGTCGAGAGGGTCACCCCTTCAACCAGCCTGGCGGGCACGCGCTGGGCAAGGTTATCGAGCCCGTCTTTGCGCGCGCATGTTGGCAGGCGATCGATAAAGGTTCTATTTTGCAGCCAGCGGTTCAGGGTGTCGCGGTACTGGGCGAATTTAGGATGGGCGGAGGCGTCCATCATATTGTCGATAAATTCCTGCATTGGCGGCTGCTTAATACCGTCAAGGTTGTAGCCAACGCTCATATTGAAAATAAACGATTTGCTCTCTTTATGGGTGCCCAGCGGAAAGACCTGCTCGAGCAGATGCAGCGTGAACCAGGCTTTCAGGTATTCATCCCAGGCTTTCTTGAGGGTAAATTCGGTGGACCATTCGGTGTTAAAGCACTCATCTTCGGCATCGATACAGGGCTTTTCCAGCTCCAGACGGTCAAGGATCTGTACGGTTTTCAGCTCGATAAACCGCCCGCCGGTGAGCCATGCGGTAATGATGTTTTGCGCCAGCTGGGTATGCGGCCCTGCTGCCGGGCCGAGCGGCGTCGCACAGCTTTCGCCGAATACGCCGATCGACCTCTGCGCCTGCGGCGTGTAAAACTGTTGCTCGGGAATGCCAAAAATAGTCCGCTGACTCTGATACTCGTCGAAAATGCGCGTTAAAAGCTCCTCAAACGGCACGGGACGCATTATATCTCCCATAACCCTCTCCTTAGATATCATTGTAAGATCGACATTGCCGGTGGTAATAATCCCGACGGATAACGAAAGAGGAGCAACAATCACACCAGTTATTCAAACCGCGGCGGCGAAATAATTAATTTGTGAACCAGGTCGAAACTCGACGATGCCGGGCGAATAATTCCATAGCGGGTAAATGAGAACTCAAATCAATACGCTTTATCATTCGGCGAGATTTCTCAAAATCAGATCCGGAATATCAGAATGATAATTTATGTCGGCTATTCGGCGGTGATTTCAGCAGGCGGCTTATTTTTGCTGCGGCAACAGAGGAAATAATCGATGAGATACCATCGTTGCAGCGTCAATAGGGCTAACGAAATGACCTGGCTCACAATTTACGATGAAAAATAGCGGCTAAGTATAAATATTGCATAGTTGCTACGGGTCGCTGCGACGCTATTTCTACGCCGGGTAGACTCTCAAACTGAGAACCCGGGGAAATATCGCAGATAATCAAATAGAGCCGTAAACATCGCCTTTGAGGTTGGTATGAATATTTTTGCAGAAGCTGCACGACTTGAGGAGCAGAACCGTCCCTTTGCCCTGGCGCAGATTGTCGTAAGCCGGGGCTCTACCCCCCGACACTCCGCTCAGATGCTCATCCGGGAGGACGGCTCGATTGTGGGCACCATTGGCGGCGGGATGGTGGAGCGTAAAGTCATCGATGAGGCGCTGGAGGCGCTGAGCGAGCGGGAGTCGCGAATGTTCCACGGCCGCATGGCGCGCACCGGTAGCGACGCCGTGGGCTCCGACTGCGGCGGCGCGATGTCGGTTTATATCAGCGTTCACGGCCTGCGCCCGCGCCTGCTGTTGGTCGGCGCCGGGCACGTCAATCGTGCGGTTGCCCACGCCGCGGCGCTGGTGGATTTTGACATCTGCGTGGGCGATATCTATCCCGCCAGCCTTTGCCCGGAGGCTTTTCCGCTTTCGGCGAGGCTGGTCCATGACTCCAGCTTTACGGAAGTGGTCGAGGCGATGGCGGTGCGGCCGCAGGATTTCGTACTGATCGCCACCAACAACCAGGATCGCGAGGCGCTGGACAGGCTGATAACCCAGCCGGTAGCCTGGCTTGGGCTGCTGGCCAGCCGACGGAAAGTGCAGGCTTTTTTACGCCAGATGCGGGAGAACGGCGTGCCGGAGGCGGATATCAGCCGCCTGCGGGCGCCGATTGGTTATGACATCGGCGCCGAGACGCCAAACGAGATTGCTATCAGCGTACTGGCGGAAATCCTGCAGGTGAAAAACGGCGCGCCTGGGGGGCTTATGGATCAGGTGCGGCAATCTTGTCAGCCGGATTGTCTGGCTGAGGCGGTGGCAATCTGAAGAGCAGGGGAGAGTTGCCGGGAGGTTCCCGGCAACCCGTAGCGTACAGCTTATTGGCTTATGATGGTGCCCGTTTTTCCTTCTATCCCCTCTTTGGCTTTGCTTAGCATCGTGATCAGCGCTTTGCGCCCCGGGCCTGAGCGGGCGAAGGCGGCGGCGGCTTCCACTTTTGGCAGCATAGAGCCTTTGGCAAAGTGTCCCTCTTCGATAAAACGTTCGGCATCGCGCAGGGAGAGGTTATCCAGCCACTGCTCGTCAGGTTTACCGAAGTTGATCGCCACCTTCTCCACGGCGGTGAGGATGATCAGCAGATCGGCGTCGATCATCTCCGCCAGCTTCGCGCTGGCCCAGTCCTTGTCGATGACCGCGCTGGCGCCGCGCAGATGATTACCTTCGCGTATGACCGGAATGCCGCCGCCGCCGACGGTGATCACCACGTGGCAGTCATCCATCAGCGCTTTTACCGTTTGTTTCTCGATAATATCGACCGGCTTTGGCGACGCGACGACGCGACGGTAGCCGCGCCCGGCATCCTCTTTCATGATGTAGCCGTTTTGGCTCAGCTTCTCAGCCTCTTCTTTGCTGAAGAATGAGCCGATGGGCTTGGTCGGATTAAGAAAAGCCTCATCGTTAGCGTCCACTTCCACCTGGGTTATCAGGGTGGCCACCGGAATGTCCAGCTGGCGCGTGAGCAGTTCTTCACGAATCGCGTTCTGCAGGTCGTAGCCGATGTAGCCCTGGCTGAGAGCCACGCAGACCGACATCGGTAGCATCGGTGTGTGGGCTTCGGTTTTTGCCGCGGCCTCGAAGGCCTGATTAATCATGCCCACCTGCGGGCCGTTGCCGTGAGTGACCACCACCTGGTGACCAAGGGAGATAAGATCGACGATCGTCCGGGCGGTGTGCTGTACGGCCCGCATCTGTCCGGCGAGATCGTCGCCCAGCGCATTCCCGCCGAGAGCGAGAACAATTTTTTTACTCATAGCTTCCTCTCATTACGTTTCTGTTCCGCTGACGGTCTGGTGAGCGGTGGAAAAAGGTTGTCGGCGTAAAAAGCGGCCCTGTCCGGCGATGCCGGTAAAGGTGCCGTTATCGAAGATCACTCTGCCGTGGGAGAGCGTCTGGCGAATCGCGCCCTGGCAGATAAAGCCTTCATAGGGTGAATAGTCTGCGTTGTCGTGCAGCATGGCATGGCGGATGGTGGTCGTACGCTGTGGATCGATGATAACCACGTCGCCATCGGCGCCGGGCGCCAGCAGACCCTTCTGCGGCCACAGACCAAACAGCTTCGCCGGATTGGCGCTGGTGAGCGCCACAAAGCGCTCGGGGGTGATGCGCCCGCTCATCACGCCGTGCGAGAACAGCAGCAACAGGCGGTTTTCTACTCCGGGCAGACCGTTCGGACAGCGGCTAAAGTCGCCGCCGGAGATCTGCCTGCGCTGCTGGGCAGAGAAAGCGCAGTGGTCGGTGGCGACCGTGTCAATATCCCCATCATGGATGCCGCGCCATAGCGCATCGTTATTACTGGCGTTGCGCAGGGGAGGGCTGAGCAGGTAGTTAAGCGCATCTTCACGCTCGTAGCAGCGCTCGTCGAGCAGCAGATACTGCGGGCAGGTCTCTACCCACACCGGCTGGTGGCGTCTTCTGGCAAGACGTAGATACTCCAGGCCCAGGGCGTTGGAAAGATGAACAATATAGAGCGGCGCGTTTCCCGCCAGCCTGGCGAGGTTGATCGTTCGGGCGATGGCTTCCGCCTCGCACTCCAGCGGGCGGCTCAGGGCGTGATAGCGCGGCGCGGTTTTACCGGCGTTGATAAATTCCGCCCGGCGCTGGGCAATGGCGGCATCGTTTTCCGGATGAACCGTCGTCAGCGCGCCGGCGCGCTGCAGGTGGCGCATTGCCTGCAGCAACTCGTCATCGTTAAGTTTGTACTGGTAGGTCAGATAGAGCTTAAAGCTGCTGATGCCGCTATCCACCATCATCGGGATCTCGTCGAGAATGCCGTGGTTAACGTGCTGGATAACGCCGTGAAAACTGTAGTCGATAACGGCTTTATAGGCGGCGTAGCCGCGATAGACTTCGAACTGGTGGCGCAGGTGGCAGCCGACGGGGCCAAAGCCCATATGATCAACAATGGTGGTGGTGCCGCCGCAGGCCGCGGCCCGGGTTCCGGTAAAAAAATCATCGCAGCTGCGGGCGAGCCCCACGTCAATATTGAAATGAGTATGAACGTCGACGCCGCCGGGCATCACGTAGCAGCCCTCGGCGTCAATCACTTCGCAGGGTTGTTCTGCCTCAATAGAATCGGCAAGGCGCTTGACGAGGCCATCTTCAATGAGCAGGTCCTGCTTTACCTGTCCGTCGGCGTTGACGACGAGGCCATTTTTAATCAGTACGCGCATAGAAACCTCAACATACCGCCGCAGAGCGCGGCGGCAGACAGGACGAACAATTACTCCGTAGCCAGCCAGCTCAGCGGGATGGCGGCATACATTGCGGCGCAGGTCACCAGATGCGATTTCCAGGTTTTCTCATTTGGCGCGTGCGCTTCCGGCTCTTTCCCTGGCCCAAAACCGATAACCGGAATGCCGTGGCGGCCCATAATTGACACGCCGTTGGTGGAGAAGGTCCACTTATCCACCACCGGCGCTTTGCCGAACAGACCTTCGTAGGCGTTACTCAGGGCGCGGACGGTGAAGTGGTTCTCTTCCACTTTCCAGGTCGGGAAGTAGCATTCGGTCGGGTAGACCAGCCCGGTCCAGGAGGGGCGTTCGTAGTTGTACATTGAGACCACCGCGGCGGCTTTTTTCACCGCCGGCAGCGCGCGGATCTCTTCCAGCGCGCCTTCCCAGGTTTCGCCCCAGGTCAGACGGCGGTCAATGGAGACGGCGCAGCTATCCGCCACCGCGCAGCGGCTCGGCGAGGTGAAGAAAATCTCTGACACCGTCAGGGTGCCTTTGCCGAGGAACTCGTCGTAGCCCAGCTTCTGCGAAAGTTGTTCCAGCTCGGTGAGAATGGGGGCCATTTTGAAAATGGCGTTATCGCCGCGCTCCGGAGCGGAGCCGTGGCAGCTGACGCCCTGAACTTCCACGCGGATCTCCATACGCCCGCGCTGGCCGCGGTAAATCTGGCAGTCGGTGGGTTCGGTGCTGACGACAAATTCAGGACGAATGCCGGACTGTTCAATAATGTACTGCCAGCACAGGCCGTCGCAATCCTCCTCCTGAACGGTACCGGTCACCAGCAGGGTATACTCATCTTCCAGACCCAGATCTTTAATAATTTTACCGGCATAAACCATGGAGGCCATTCCGCCCTCCTGGTCAGACGCGCCGCGTCCGCCGATCAGCTCATCGGTCTCCATACCTTCGTACGGGTCGAAGTTCCAGTTTTTGATGTTGCCAATGCCGACGGTATCAATGTGCGCGTCCATGGCGACCAGACGCGGGCCGTGGCCGATGTAGCCCAGTACGTTGCCCATCGGATCGATTTCAACTTTGTCGAACCCGACTTTCTCCATCTCCTCTTTGATGCGGTGCACCACGCGCTTCTCATCACTGCTTTCGCTGGGGATGGCGATCATATCGCGCAGGAAGCGGGTCATCTCTTTTTCATACTGCTTTGATTTTTCCAGGATCGCGTTGAACGGAATTTGCTTAGCCATAAGGATGTTCTCCAGTTCTGAATACAGGTTTCCCGCCGGGCGGGAGGAATTTGATAAGTCGGCTACTGCGCGGCCGGATGTTTGCCTTCCCAGACGACTTCGCGATAGTGCTTAACGTCGGTGTCGCCCTCGGTGCTAATCACCAGCACCACGGAATCGCTATCCAGCTTGAGCTTGTGCATCAGCGCTTCGCGCTGCGGATGGAAATGAATCGCCGCCAGCAGGCCGAGACCGACGGCGCCGGATTCGCCGGAGATGATGCGAGGATCCTGGCCCGTCGGGTTTCCCAGCACCCGCATGCCGAGGGCGGCGACGGCGTCCTGACAGGAGACAAACTCCGTGGCGCAGTTGCGCAGCACTTCCCAGCCCAGCGGGTTAGGCTCACCGCAGGCGAGGCCGGCCATAATGGTGGCCATATCGCCGCTGACGTTAACGATCTGGCCCTTCAGGGCAGAGCGGTAGAGACAGTCGGCCAGCTCCGGTTCGACGATAATGGAATGGAGATGCTTCGCGCCGTAGACATCGGCCAGGTAGCCCAGCACGCCGCCCGCCATCGCCCCCACGCCGCCCTGCAGGAGCACGTGCGTCGGACGGGCGATACCCATCGAGGAGAGCTGTTCTACCGCTTCATCAGCGAGGGTGGCGTAGCCCTGCATAATCCAGGTCGGAATTTTTGTGTAGCCTTCCCAGGCGGTGTCCTGCACCACCTCCCAGCCGTTTTTCTGCGCGGTCTGCATGGTAAAGCGGACGGTGTCGTCGTAGTTCATGTCGGTGACGATACACTCGGCGCCGAGGCGCAGAATGGCATCAACCCGCTCCTGTGCGGAACCTTTAGGCATATAGATAACGGCGTTCTGGCCTAACTGGCGGGCCGCCCACGCCACTCCGCGGCCGTGGTTGCCATCGGTGGTGGTGGCGAACGTCATCTTCTCTTTAATGCTGGATTTGAGCGTTTCGAAGGAGAGGTCGTTGATATCTAAATGGTATTTTTCACAGAGCAGCCTGGCAATAGCGTAAGAGCCACCGAGCATTTTGAAGGCATTGAGGCCAAAGCGTCGTGACTCGTCTTTGACGAGGATTTTTTGCACGCCAAACAGGGCGGAAAGCTCGTTCAGCGCCACCAGCGGCGTAGGCTTATAGCCGGTAATTTTTTGATGAAAGCGGCGAGCCTGCTGCGCCTGCTGGCGTGAAAACAGCGGCGAAGTCTCCCCGTTGAAAAAACGGTTTTCGGCAATATCCATTTTCAGTGAGAAAGCAGACATACTCGATCCTTATCCTTTTATGGGCGAAGTCATGAGGCTGGCCCGCAGGCCAGCCTGGGGATTATTTGATGCGTTTCTGCGCTTCCTTGAGCAGCTGCTCCAGCACCTTGCCCGGATTGGCGTATTTGCGGCACACGATCATCGCGGCGATGATATACGGCTTCCAGCTGGCCTCTTTGTAGGTCGGGATACGGTACTTCTCGAAGACGCCCTCGGTGACTTCGCCCGCGTCGCAGGAGACGCCGGTGATATCCGCCGGCAGGCAGTGCATGTACAGCGCGTCGCCGTCGCGGGTGTGTTTCATCATCTCTTCCGTACAGTGCCAGTCTTTATGTCCGGCGTTCTGTTCAAGGCAGGCTTTTTCCAGCGCCTTCAGGCCTTCATGGTCATTCGCGCGCAGCAGCTCGGTGCGTTTTTCCATCACCTTGTACGGCGCCCAGGATTTCGGGTAGACGATATCGGCGTCTTTAAATGCTTCTTCCATGCTGTTTACCTGGCGGAAGCTGCCGCCGGAAGCTTTGGCGTTGTTTTTTGCCACTTCAATAACGTCCGGGATCAGGTCGTAACCTTCCGGGTGGGCGAGGGTAACGTCCATTCCGAAGCGGGTCATCAGGCCGATAATGCCCTGCGGTACCGAGAGCGGTTTGCCATAGCTCGGCGAATAGGCCCAGGTCATAGCGATTTTCTTGCCCTTCAGGTTCTCCAGCGAACCGAAGTGCTCGCGCAGCCAGGCGAGATCGGCCATGGATTGCGTCGGGTGGTCGATATCGCACTGCAGATTGATCAGCGCCGGACGCTGCGGCAGGACGCCCTGCTTGTGGCCGTCATCCAGCGCTTCGCCTACCTCACGCATGTAGGCATTGCCCGCGCCAAGGAACATGTCATCGCGGATGCCGATGGCATCGGCGCAGAAGGAGATCATGTTGGCGGTTTCACGGACCGTTTCGCCGTGGGCAATTTGCGATTTTCCCTCATCCAGATCCTGCTGGGCCAGACCTAACAGGTTGAGCGCGGAGGCATAGGAGAAGCGGGTGCGGGTTGAGTTATCGCGGAATACGGAAATACCTAATCCGCTGTTAAACACTTTGGTGGCGATATTTTCATCGCGCAGGGTTTTCAGCGCGGCGGCGACATCCAGCACCTGCTTCAGCTCATCCGGCGATTGCTCCCAGGTCAGCAAAAAGTCTTTCTCACTGAGATGAGAGTTAAGTTTATTGATATCCTTAATCAGTTCGTTAACAGTTTTCATGTTTCAATCCTGGTCGTGAATGACGGCTTAATGATTGCTGTGCGGTCGGATATGCAGAGTTGCCGAATTAGCGACTGCCAGCGCTGTATAATCACTAACAATAAGCGTGCCAAATCCTCCGCAGGAGGCGACGGTCAAAATTGAATGGTTGAGATTATGCTAACTCGGTCACGAATTCAGGCGTGTTTCTCCGGCAGGGAAACGCTGACATTTGTGCCACTGGCGTCAATTCCAGCAGTACAGGCAAGGGAGGGCGCAGTGAATAATACGATTATCATCTTCACACTGCGCCAATATGATAAAATCCGCTGTGAATTTATCATATTGATAAGGAACTGTGATAGCTATTGCATATTTAAGATAAGGTGGGGGGATCGGCCCTATCTATATCAATGCTCGTCGCTAAAGGGAGTGGTATCATTCTTCAGAGATAAATAAAACCGCCTCGCTCGATGCCGATCAGGTGAGCAATAATAGAAGGCCGATATACATGATACCGTCCAAAGCACCTTCCATTTTAATGCAGATTCAGCCTACAATTCAGAAGTTTGCAAGGATGTTGTCCAGCGTACTACAGTTGGAGGTTGAGATTGTCGATAACGAATTATACCGCGTTGCGGGAACCGGGGCTTATAGTAAGCAGATTGGCTATAAATTAAATTCAAATTCACGGCTTCTTCGTTACATTATTGAAACACAGAGCGAAAAGGTCGTCACTCATTCCCGCTTCGATCCTCTCTGCAAAGATTGTAGCAATAAGGACAAGTGCGAAGAGAAAGCGTTCCTCGGCACTCCGGTGATGTATCACGACCGCTGCGTTGGCGTTATTAGCCTGGTGGCGCTAACCCGCGAGCAGCAGGAACGTATTAATGAGAACATTCAGGAATTTTCAGATTACGTTCGCCACGTCTCCAGCATATTCGTTTCCCGCTTTTTACAGGAACGGGCGGTTGGCGATAATATCCACAAAATATTTTTAACCATGATTGAAAATATGGACCAGGGCGTGCTGGTGGTAGGCAACGATCAAAAAGTTAAATTTGCCAACCAGGCCGCGCTGAAAATAATGAGCGTGACGCAGGGCCACGTTATTGGCAAGTCCATCCAGTTTCAGCCTTTGACCTTCGAAGATAATTTCAAGCACGGCCATATGCAGCACATTATCTCCTTTGACGATCGCAAGGAGCTCATTATCGGCCAGCTGCACGCGGTGCAGGATCAATGGCTGTTTTTAATGGCCTTTCACCAGTCGCACTCTTCTGGCGATTTCAGCTGCGGGCAGGAAGGGCCGCAAATTGAAGCGATGGTTGGCGAGTGTCGGCCTATGCGGCAGTTGAAAAAGCTCATCAGCCGCGTGGCGCCAAGCCCGTCCAGCGTGATGATAGCCGGCGAGAGCGGGACCGGGAAAGAGGTTGTTGCCCGCGCTATCCACAAGCTCAGCGACCGCCACACGAAGCCCTTTATCGCCATTAACTGCGCCGCCATACCCGAGCAGCTACTGGAGAGTGAACTGTTCGGCTACGTGAAGGGGGCGTTTACCGGCGCATCGGCTAACGGTAAGACCGGCCTGATTCAGGCGGCCAACAGCGGAACGCTATTCCTGGATGAAATTGGCGATATGCCGCTCACCCTGCAGGCCAAGCTGCTGCGGGCCATCGAATCACGAGAGATTCAGCCGGTAGGCGCCAGCCATCCGGTTCAGGTCGATATCCGCATTATTTCCGCAACCAATCAAAACCTTGACCAGTACATTGCGGAAGGGAAGTTCCGCGAAGATCTCTACTATCGCCTGAACGTCATCCCGCTGCGTCTGCCGCCGCTACGCGAACGCCAGGACGACATTGAGCTACTGATTCACTATTTTCTGCATTTGCATACCGGTCGGCTCAACCTGGTTTACCCCGGCGTCGCGCAGGATGTGATCGATTTCCTCAAACGCTACCGCTGGCCGGGCAATATTCGCGAACTCAGCAATTTGATGGAGTACCTGGTCAACGTGGTGCCCTCGGGCGAGATTATCGATATGTCCCTCCTGCCGCCCAATCTGTTGAGCAGCGGTGAACTGGCGAGCCAGCCGACAGCGCCTGTTTCAGCGGCAGCGACCATCGCCCAGGAGGAAAACGTAACGGCGCTGGAAGAGATGGAGCGGCAGATGATCCGTGACGCCCTCTCTCGCTACAGTAATAAAAAGCAGGCAGCGGACGAGCTGGGTATCGGCATCGCCACGCTGTATCGCAAAATAAAGAAATATTCGCTGGCGGCGGGTCAGAACTGACGGGAACGGCGGCAATAAAAAATCCACGCGAGAGCGCGGATTTTATGACTGGTCTCAGAGCGCAGAAAGGCTTAAACGTTGAACAGGAAGTTCATCACATCGCCATCTTTTACGATGTAGTCTTTACCTTCAGCGCGCATTTTCCCGGCTTCTTTGGCACCCTGTTCGCCTTTGTAGGTAATAAAGTCTTCATAGGCGATGGTCTGCGCGCGGATAAAGCCCTTTTCGAAATCGGTGTGGATTTTACCTGCGGCCTGCGGAGCCGTTGCGCCGACCGGGATAGTCCACGCGCGAACTTCCTTCACGCCTGCGGTGAAGTAGGTCTGCAGGTTCAGCAGTTCGTAACCGGCGCGGATAACGCGGTTCAGGCCAGGCTCTTCAAGACCCAGTTCGGCCATAAACTCATCGCGGTCGGCATCGTCCAGCTCGGCGATATCGGACTCAACGGCGGCGCAAACGGCGACGACCACCGAACCTTCGGCAGCGGCGATTTCGCGGACTTTATCGAGATAAGGGTTGTTCTCAAAGCCGTCTTCGTTGACGTTGGCGATATACATGGTCGGCTTCAGGGTCAGGAAGCTCAGGTATTTAATCGCCGCTTTGTCTTCGTCGGTCAGATTTTTCAACGAACGCAGCATACCGGCATTCTCAAGGTGCGGCAGGCATTTTTCCAGCGCCGCCAGCTCGGCTTTCGCGTCTTTATCGCCGCCTTTGGCTTTCTTCTGCACGCGATGGATGGCGCGTTCGCAGGTATCCAGGTCGGAGAGCGCCAGTTCGGTATTGATCACTTCAATATCGTCAGCCGGGTCCACTTTATTGTTAACGTGGATAATGTTGTCGTTTTCGAAACAGCGCACCACGTGACCGATAGCTTCGGTTTCGCGGATGTTGGTCAGAAACTGGTTGCCCAGGCCTTCGCCTTTGGAGGCGCCTTTGACCAGGCCCGCGATATCAACGAATTCCATCGTGGTCGGCAGAATACGCTGCGGTTTAACGATTTCAGCCAGTTTGTCCAGACGCGGATCGGGCATCGGCACGACACCGGTGTTCGGCTCAATGGTACAGAAGGGGAAGTTGGCCGCTTCAATACCCGCTTTGGTGAGCGCATTGAACAGGGTGGATTTGCCGACGTTGGGCAAACCGACGATACCGCATTTGAATCCCATGATTTAAATCACCTTAATCTTTGGATAATCAACCTGTTACAGTGAACAGATTGTAGAAAAGTAAATAACTTCGCCTATTATACACGGTGCGTGACAAAAATTCCGCACGCCGACCGGTTATTGCGCTTTAAAAGCGTGTAAACGGTTGGTCGCTTTGGTCAGGCCATCCTTCATCCACACTTCGGTGCAGCGTACCGCTTCGTCAACGGCCTCATCAATCAGCTTCTGCTCGCTGGCGGGCGGCTTGCCCAGCACAAAACCGACAACTTTATTTTTATCGCCCGGATGGCCGATTCCCACGCGTAAGCGGTGAAAGTTCGGGTTATTGCCCAGCTTGCTAATGATGTCTTTCAGGCCATTATGGCCGCCGTGACCGCCGCCCAGCTTGAACTTAGCGACGCCAGGCGGTAAGTCGAGCTCATCGTGGGCGACCAGGATTTCATCCGGATTAATGCGAAAAAAGGTCGCCATCGCGCAGACGGCTTTACCGCTCAGGTTCATAAAGGTCGTTGGGACCAGCAGGCGAACATCCTCGCCCGCAAGGTTAATCCGCGAGGTATAGCCGAAGAATTTGCTCTCTTCGCGCAGCGGCGCGCGGTAGCGTTCTGCCAATAAATCCACGTACCAGGCGCCGGCGTTATGTCGGGTCGCTGCGTATTCAGCGCCGGGGTTCGCCAGGCCGACAATCAGTTTTATGCTCACTTTTTTATCCTGCTTGGATCGTTCTCTGGCGCGTAGTGTACTGTCTGCGCGCGCGGTTGACAAAATTCTGCCAGCGAAGCGCGGCCGGAACGGATAATCACGGCTTTGAACAATTAGAATTTGATGTTGTTCAGTAGGTTATTTGTAAACTTTTGTTGGCAAGATGTTCGCTTATGTGATCGTCCACGCAATCGCTATATTGGCTATTGTCTATACTACACCTATAAGATTTGGGGATATTCCCATGCAACCCAAGGTTCCGGAGGTGACATATGAAACGCAGAAACGCTTCGTTACTCGGTAATGTGCTGATGGGGTTGGGGTTGGTCGTCATGGTTGTCGGCGTTGGTTATTCCATTTTAAACCAGCTTCCGCAGCTTGACCTGCCGCAGTTTTTCGCACACGGCGCGATATTAAGTATCTTTGTCGGCGCGGTACTGTGGCTGGCGGGCGCGCGTATCGGCGGTCATGAACAGGTCAGCGACAGATACTGGTGGGTTCGCCACTACGATAAACGCTGCCGCCGCGATCAGCATCGCCACAGCTGAGTGAATTCTTTACCACCAGCCGTTGTCAACGGCTGGTGCGTTTTCATGCAGCCTGGTCAGGCTGTCTTTTTGCTGTCGTCTCAATTCCTTATTTCTCTCATTGTGCTTCTTCGGCATAGTCTGCTTAATACCCTCCCCGTATTTAGCGCTTGACCCTGACGTCACGTCAGGCAGCAGAGTCGTGCCACTGGTATACGAAAGGAGCCGTCATGTTAATTCAGGTGGGAGAACTGGCGAAGCGCGCCGGAATGACCGTCCGCACGTTACATCACTATGAACAAACGGGGTTGCTGACGCCTTCGGCCAGAAGCGCGGCGGGTTACCGGTTATATAATCTGGCGGCCGTTCAGCGGCTGCATATGATTAAAGCGCTGGCGCAGGCCGGGCTGGAACTCGCCACAATTAAGGACTATCTCGACCGGGACGCCTTCTCGCTGTCCGATCTGCTGGTCAAGCAGATCGCCACCCTCGACCGACAGCTGCAAACTCTCTCAACGCTGCGCCAGCGCCTGGCGCTGCTGCGCGAAGAGCTGGACAGCGGAGGCGAGCCCGATCTCGAGTCCTGGGTACAAACGCTGGAGCTGATGAAAATGTACGATCGCTGGTTTAGTCAACAGGAATTACAGGTGCTGCCGTTTGCGGAGCAGGATGAGCAGCGTAACCAGACATGGCTGGAGTTGGTGGGGGAAGCGCAGCAGCTCATGGGCGAACGCTGCCCGGCAGATGAGCCGCGGGCGATTGCGCTGGCAACCCGCTGGATGGAGCAGCTGGAGCAGGATACCGCCGGCAGGCCGGAGTTTCTGACTCGCCTGAATGAGATGCACGCCGCCGAACCGCAGATGCGTGAACAAACCGGGGTGACGCCGGAGATGATTGATTTCATTACCCGTGCTTTTGCCGAAAGCAAGCTGGCCATCTGGGCGCGCTATCTGAACGCCGAAGAGCTGGCCTTTACCCGGCAGCACTATTTCGATCGCCTGATGGAGTGGCCGGCGCTGGTGGCCGACCTGCATCGGGCCTGTCGTGAGAAGCGAGACCCGGCCTCCCCGGAAGGTCAGCAGCTGGCGCAGCGCTGGCTGGCGCTGTTCCAGTCTTACGCGGGTAAGGATGCGCAGACGCAGCAGAAGTTTCGCTATGCCATGGAGCAGGAGCCGCATTTGATGAAGGGAACGTGGATGACTTCGGAGGTGCTCAGCTGGCTTCAGCAGGCGATTGGCGTGATGATGCGGCAGGCGCAGGGGCCTGCCGCCGAATAATTAAATATCCGCCAGCGCGGCGTTGCGGTCCGGGTAGAAGCTCAGACGGCCCGGAATGGGTTTAACGCCGGCGCGCGCCAGCGTGCGCAGCGGCTGAAACTCCAGATTCGACACGCGCAGTTCACAGCCTTCCGGCAGCTTATTCACGAAGCGCTGGAAGGCATCCAGCCCGCCGGCATCCAGCACCGGCACCGCATCCCATTTCAGCACCACGATACGCTTACCTTCCACTCTGGTTTCGAGGTCGGTAAATAGCCCTTCCGCAGCGGCGAAAAATAGCGGGCCAATCACGCGCAGCACCAGCACGTCGTCAGGAACTTCGACGTTCACCGGCGCGAGGCGGGTCATACGCGCGATCCGGCGCATAAACAGCAGGGAGGCCAGCACAATACCGACGCTGATCGCGATGACCATATCAAACAGTACGGTCAGCGACATGCACATCAGCATGACGATAATGTCGTCTTTTGGCGCATAGCGCAGCAGGTTAACAACCTTGTGCGCTTCGCTCATATTCCATGCCACCATCAGCAGCAGTGCCGCCATAGCGGAAAGCGGCAGCCAGGAGAGCAGGGGAGCGAGGATCAGCAGCGCCATAATGACCAGCAGCGCGTGGATCACGGCGGAAATCGGCGAAGTCGCCCCGGCGCGAACGTTGGCCGCCGAGCGGGCGATGGCGGCGGTGGCGGTAATGCCGCCGAAGAACGGAGCGACGATATTGCCCAGCCCCTGGCCAATGAGCTCGCTATTGGCCTTATGTTTGGTGCCGGTCATGCCGTCCAGCACTACGGCGCACAGCAGGGACTCAATCGCCCCGAGCATGGCCATGGAAAACGCCGCCGGCAGCAGCGCCCGCAGCGAGGACCAGCTAAGCGTGAACTCCGAACCGGGCATATCCCACGGCAGCACCAGCTGCGGCAGCAGCTGCGGAATACCGTTGCCCTGACTGCCGTCGGCGAGAATATAGTGGAACTGAGAGCCGATGGTGGCGACGCTGCCGCCGAGCAGATTAACCACGCCCATGACCGCGCAGCCTGCCAGCAGCGCCGGCAGGTGGCCCGGCAGACGAATACCCAGGCGAGGCCAGATAATCAGCGTGCCCAGCGTGACAATACCGATGGCGGCATCGCCGGGATTAATCGTCGGCAGCGCCATAACCAGCGCGCCGACTTTCTGCAGATAATGTTCAGGCACGTGCGCCATCTGCAGACCGAGAAAATCTTTAATCTGCATGGTACCAATGGTGATACCGATCCCGGAGGTGAAGCCGAGGGTAACCGATAGCGGGATATATTCAATCAGCCGGCCAAAGCGTGCCAGGCCGAAAAGAATCAGGAAGATCCCAGACATCAAAGTTGCAACCAGCAGTCCCGCAAGGCCGAACTGCTGCGAGACCGGGTAGAGAATGACCACAAAAGCGGCGGTTGGCCCGGAAACGCTGAAGCGCGAGCCGCCGGTTAACGCAATCACGATCCCCGCCACAGCAGAAGTGTAGAGACCGTACTGCGGCGCCACGCCGCTGCCAATTGCCAGCGCCATCGCCAGCGGGATAGCGATAATCCCGACGGTAATCCCGGCGATCGCATCACGGGTAAACCGCGAAGCGGTATATTTTTCTTTCCAACAAGCGTCGATGAGGGCGCGGAAAGGCATCACATGTGAGGAAAATAATCTGTTCACAATAATGTTTCATCCATGAGCGCATCATCTGTCAACTAAATGGCAGGTGAAGGAGGCATTGGTCATATCCACGCCATCCTTCGGATGCCTCTCTGTTGGCTGCGTTCATTTACCTCGATCACGTACTGCCGGTACGCTCCCGGGGATTCATTCACTTGCCGCCTTGACGCATGCCGAATGATATTGTGGAAGAATAAAAGGTTCAGAGACAAAAAAACCCGCCGCAGCGGGTTTTTGTGCCGGGCTCGATTAATGTTCGAACATAGCAGAGATAGATTCTTCGTTGCTGATACGACGAATCGCTTCGGCCAGCATACCAGACAGCGTCAGAGTACGTACCTTTTCCAGCGCTTTGATTTCCGGCGTCAGCGGAATGGTATCGCAGACGACGAATTCGTCAATCACAGAGTTTTTGATGTTCTGGATGGCGTTGCCGGAGAAGATCGGGTGCGTTGCGTAGGCGAATACGCGTTTAGCACCGCGCTCTTTCAGCGCTTCTGCGGCCTTACACAGGGTGCCGCCGGTATCGATCATATCGTCAACCATCACGCAGTCACGACCAGCGACGTCACCGATGATGTGCATCACCTGAGAAACGTTAGCGCGCGGACGGCGTTTGTCGATGATAGCCATATCGGTATCGTTCAGCAGCTTGGCGATAGCGCGAGCGCGAACCACGCCGCCGATGTCCGGAGAAACCACGATAGGGTTATCCAGGTTCAGCTGCAGCATATCTTCCAGCAGGATCGGGCTGCCGAATACGTTATCCACCGGAACGTCAAAGAAGCCCTGAATTTGTTCTGCGTGCAGGTCAACGGTCAGAACGCGGTCAACGCCGACGCTTGACAGGAAATCAGCAACCACTTTCGCGGTGATAGGAACACGAGCAGAACGAACACGACGGTCCTGGCGAGCATAACCGAAGTAGGGGATAACAGCGGTGATACGACCTGCCGAAGCACGACGCAGAGCATCAACCATAACAACCAGTTCCATCAGGTTGTCGTTGGTGGGAGCACAAGTGGACTGGATGATGAAAATATCACCACCGCGTACGTTTTCATTGATTTGTACGCTGACTTCGCCGTCGCTAAAACGACCTACAGCGGCGTCGCCAAGAGAAGTGTACAGGCGGTTGGCAATACGTTGTGCTAGTTCCGGGGTGGCGTTACCAGCAAAAAGCTTCATATCAGGCACGAGAAGAACCTCAGGCATGCGTCCAGTGGTGGATGAAATGGGCCAAAAACTGTGCGGGTGGGCACGATTTCATCCAGGCGGTGTATTTAAAGAGCCCGATGCAACGTCTGGAACAGGGTGACGTTGTCACCGTAACTCAGTTTCCCCGGCGTTTTCGCCAGATTTGCTATAATAAGCAGAACTTAGCGCAGCGCCTGCTTGAGCGGAGAGATGTTAACACCTCGCGCCACGAAGCCATGCAGCCATGCCGGGGCTTTTTCAAGCACCTGACGAGCGGCGGATTCAGTGTCAAATTCAGCAAATACACATGCACCGGTGCCAGTCAGGCGCGACGGCGCATATTCTAACAGCCAGGAAAGCGCCGCATCAACCTCACGAAAACGTTTTCTTGCGATAACCTCGCAATCATTGCCGAATTTACATTTTAATAACGTATTAATTGACCTGGCCGGGGTATTGCGCGGAAGTTCCGGATCGCGAAAAATGATCGGCGTTGGAATGCTGACCCCCGGATGCGCCACCAGATACCATTTTTCCTCCGGTTCGGCCGGGGTGAGAATTTCCCCGATGCCTTCAGCAAAGGCCGCATGGCCGCGAACGAACACCGGCACGTCGGCGCCGAGCTGCAGACCCAACGCCGCCAGCTCATCTTCCGGAAGATTACAGCCCCACAAGTGATTCAGCGCCACCAGTACGGTGGCCGCGTTGGACGAGCCGCCGCCGAGGCCGCCGCCCATCGGCAGCACCTTATCAATGCTGATATCGGCGCCGCTGCCTGCAGGAAGCTTCCCGCCCTGCGCTGCGGCCTGCATTAACAGCCTGGCCGCGCGAATAATCAGATTCTCTTCATCCGGTACGCCGTCAACCGGCGTTAGCAGACGCAGTTGGCCATCGTCGCGCGGTTCAATCGTCAGCGTGTCGCCATAATCCAGAAACTGAAAAAGCGTCTGCAGCGTGTGGTAACCGTCGGCGCGCTGCCCGGTAATGTATAAAAACAGATTCAGTTTTGCGGGAGAGGGCCAGCGGGTCATCATTTCACAATCCAGTTATCCATTTTCAGCTTGATGCGCTGACTGCCGTCGTTAAGTTCCATATTGGCCGGTAGCGAAGGTTTGGTGTCTGAGGTGTAGCCGCCCCAGGTGACGTGCCAGGTTTTGCCGTTTTGCGTGTAGTTCAGCTCGCGGAGGCGATACTGGTCATCAAGCGAGTAGTCGGTGGCCTCGCCCGGCAGGCCAATGATCCACTGCCGCAGGCTGTTGAGCGGAATCGGCATGCCGGTCAGGCGGCCAATCATCTCTTCGGCGTCGGTCGCCGTGTAAGTCTGGCCTTTATTGTCAATCAGCTGCACGTTGCCCGGCTGGGCGGTTAACGACAGTTCGGTGCTGCCGAGCGGGTTAGTCAGCAGCAGGCGGTAGCGGTCCTGGCCCGTCTGCTGCCAGAAGAAGCGGGCATAGACTTTTTGCTCATCAGAAAGATAAGCAAAAGCGCCGCGCGTCTGGAACTGATTAAGATTGCGGACATCTTGCTGGTGCTGACGCCACTGTGGAGAATCCGGGCTTTTACCCGGCCCTTTCGGAGCATTAATCGCACAGGCGGTCAGAACGAGGCTTGCCAGCGGCAACAGGCGGAACAGTCGATTCATAATGATGACAAATCCTTGATGTCTACAGTGAAATGCGGCGGATGAGAGAAACAGGTGGCCGATTTGTGTAGCGGGTTACAATTATAACCATTAATGCTAGCGTTGCCGGGCGGTAGCGTCTACGTTCAAGTTGTCTGAAATCAAAAAATTACCGTTAATGGCTATTACAGATTAGCTATTACTCCAAAAGGGGAGCCTCTCTTTTATTGATTACGCGCATCCTGTATGATGCCTGCAGACTAACCTTAGCAACGCTGGTACTACTCCCTCACAATGACCCTTTTAGCTCTTGGCATTAACCACAAAACAGCTCCTGTAGCGCTGCGAGAACGCGTAACGTTTTCGCCGGATACGCTCGATCAGGCGCTGGAGAGCTTGCTGGCCCAGCCAATGGTGCAGGGCGGAGTGGTGCTGTCGACCTGTAACCGCACGGAACTTTATCTCAGCGTCGAAGAGCAGGATAACCTCCAGGAAGCTCTTATTCGCTGGCTGTGCGACTACCACGGTTTAAATGAAGAGGACCTGCGTAAAAGCCTCTACTGGCATCAGGACAACGAGGCGGTCAGTCACCTGATGCGCGTCGCCAGCGGTCTTGATTCGCTGGTGTTGGGCGAGCCGCAGATCCTCGGGCAGGTGAAAAAAGCCTTTGCGGATTCCAGCCGTGGGCACCTGAACGTCAGTGAACTGGAGCGCATGTTCCAGAAGTCGTTCTCAGTGGCCAAACGGGTGCGCACCGAAACCGATATCGGCGCCAGCGCGGTCTCCGTGGCGTTCGCTGCCTGTACTCTGGCGCGGCAAATCTTCGAATCACTCTCCAGCGTGACCGTGCTGCTGGTCGGCGCCGGTGAGACTATCGAACTGGTGGCTCGCCATCTGCGCGAACATAAAGTCCGCAAGATGGTGATTGCCAACCGCACCCGCGAGCGCGCTCAGGCGCTGGCCGATGAAGTCGGCGCGGAGGTGATCGCGCTGAGCGATATCGACGAGCGGCTGAAAGAGGCCGATATCATCATCAGTTCTACCGCCAGCCCGCTGCCGATTATCGGCAAGGGGATGGTGGAGCGCGCGCTGAAGGCGCGCCGCAATCAGCCGATGCTGCTGGTTGATATCGCCGTTCCGCGCGATGTCGAACCGGAGGTTGGCAAGCTGGCGAACGCCTATCTTTACAGCGTGGACGATCTGCAAAACATCATTCAGCACAATCTGGCGCAGCGTAAAGCCGCGGCGGTGCAGGCGGAAACCATCGTTGAGCAGGAAGCCAGCGAGTTTATGGCCTGGCTACGCGCCCAGAGCGCCAGCGAGACCATCCGCGAATATCGTTCCCAGGCCGAGCAGGTCCGCGAGGAGCTGACGGCGAAAGCGCTGGCAGCGCTCAATCAGGGCGGCGATGCGCAGGAAATCATGCAGGATCTGGCGCGCAAGCTCACTAACCGCCTGATCCACTCGCCAACCAAATCTCTTCAGCAGGCCGCTCGTGACGGGGATGATGAACGCCTGCATATTCTGCGCAACAGCCTCGGGCTGGAATAGCGCACCTTTATCTCTTTTTTAGGACAGGGTGAATTTACGCCTATGAAGCCTTCTATTGTTGCCAAACTGGAAGCCCTCTATGAACGCTATGAGGAAGTTCAGGCGCTCCTCGGCGATGCCGCAACCATCGCCGATCAGGATAAATTTCGCGCGTTGTCGCGCGAATACGCGCAGCTGAGCGACGTCGCGCGCTGCTATACCGACTGGCGTCAGCTGCAGGATGATATTGAAGCCGCGCAGATGATGCTCGACGATCCGGAGATGCGCGAAATGGCGCAGGAAGAGCTGCGCGAAGCGAAAGAAAAGGGCGAGCAGATGGAGCAGCAGCTGCAGGTTCTGCTGTTGCCAAAAGATCCGGACGACGAGCGTAACGCGTTTGTTGAAGTTCGCGCCGGCACCGGCGGTGATGAAGCGGCGCTGTTCGCGGGCGATCTGTTCCGTATGTATAGCCGTTACGCGGAATCACGCCGCTGGCGCGTGGAAATCATGAGCGCCAACGAAGGCGAGCACGGCGGCTTCAAAGAGGTGATTGCCAAAATCAGCGGCGACGGCGTCTATGGGCGACTGAAGTTCGAATCCGGCGGCCATCGCGTTCAGCGCGTCCCGGCCACCGAATCCCAGGGGCGTATCCACACCTCCGCCTGCACCGTGGCGGTGATGCCGGAGCTCCCGGAAGCCGAAATGCCGGATATCAACCCGAGCGACCTGCGCATCGATACCTTCCGCTCCTCCGGCGCGGGCGGTCAGCACGTTAACACCACCGACTCGGCAATTCGTATTACCCACCTGCCGACCGGCATTGTCGTCGAATGCCAGGACGAACGTTCCCAGCATAAAAACAAAGCCAAAGCGCTGTCGGTGCTTGGCGCGCGTATCCGCGCCGCGGAAGTCTCCAGACGCCAGCAGGCGGAAGCCTCCGAGCGCCGTAACCTGCTGGGCAGCGGCGATCGCAGCGATCGTAACCGTACCTATAACTATCCGCAGGGCCGCGTGACCGATCACCGCATCAACCTGACGCTTTACCGTCTGGATGAAGCGATGGAAGGCAAGCTGGATATGCTGATTGAGCCGATCGTTCAGGAGTATCAGGCCGATCAGCTGGCAGCCCTTTCCGAGCAGGAATGATGACTTTTCAGCAGTGGCTGACGCAGGCCATCGCTCGTCTGAGCCAAAGTGAAAGCCCGCGCCGGGATGCCGAAATCCTGCTGGGTCACGTGACCGGCAAAGCGCGGACCTATATTCTCGCCTTTGGCGAAACGGCGCTGACGGCGGAGCAGGCCGTCGAGCTGGAAACGCTGCTGAGCCGTCGCGCACGGGGCGAGCCGGTGGCTCACCTGGTGGGCCAGCGCGAATTCTGGTCGCTGCCGCTGTTCGTTTCTCCGGCCACTCTGATCCCGCGTCCGGATACCGAATGCCTTGTTGAGCAGACGCTGATGCGGTTACCCGGCAAGCCGTGCCGCATTCTCGATCTCGGTACCGGCACCGGCGCTATCGCTCTGGCGCTGGCCAGCGAACGCCCCGATTGCCACGTCACCGCCGTTGACTTTATGCCCGATGCGGTTGCGCTGGCGGCGCGTAACGTTGAGCACCTCGCCATCAAGAACGTTACCGTGCTGCAAAGCCACTGGTATAGCGCGCTCGCCGCACAGCCGTTCGACATCATCGTCAGTAATCCACCCTATATTGATGAAACCGACCCGCATCTTGCGCAGGGCGATGTGCGCTTTGAGCCAAAAACGGCGCTGGTCGCCGCCGATGGCGGCCTCGCCGATCTGGCTTACATCATTCGCGAAGGCCGCCGCTTCCTGACTCCCGGCGGTTTGATGCTGCTGGAACACGGCTGGAAGCAGGGGGAAGCGGTGCGCGCAATCTTTCGCGAGGCGGGTTATGGCAATATTGCTACCTGCCGCGACTACGGCGACAACGAGCGCCTGACGCTCGGGCAATATCAGGGAGGCGTATGAATCTGTTTAACGCTGTCCTGTATCTGCATATCGCCTGCGTGGTGGTCTCGGTCAGCCTGTTTGTCCTGCGCTACTGGTGGCACTGGAGCGGCAATCGCCGGCTCGACCAGCGCTGGGTTCGCATCGCGCCGCACTGCAGCGATACGCTGCTGTTTCTCAGCGGCGCCGGATTAATGGTAATAACGCACTATCTGCCGTTTACCGAAGAGGGTACATGGCTGACTGAGAAGCTGTTTGGCGTTATCATTTATATCGCATTGGGATTTATCGCGCTGGGCCGTCGTCGTCCGCGCAGTCAGCAGAGCCGGTTTGTCGCCTTTCTGCTGGCCCTGGTGGTGTTGTTTATCATTATTCAACTCGCCATCACAAGAACACCGTTACTGGGGTAAGGCATGAGGTCGTTAGCTGATTTCGAATTTAATAAAGCGCCGTTATGTGACGGCATGGTCCTCATTTCTGAATTAATCCGCGACGATTTTCCGACGCACTATGTGCAGGATGAGCTGGAGCGGCTGCTGGCCCTGGCGCGGGAGGAGATTGCCTCCTCGTGGGACCAGGAGCGCCAGATAGAGCGTTTGCTGGAGCTTTTCTACAATGACTGGGGCTTTAGCGATTCGCGCGGCGTTTACCGTCTGTCCGACGTGCTATGGCTTGATAAAGTGTTGAATAATCGCCAGGGTAGCGCGGTGTCGTTAGGCGCGATCCTGCTGTGGATTGCTCAGGGTCTGGCGCTACCGGTGGTGCCGGTGATTTTCCCGACCCAGATGCTGCTTCGCGCCGACCCTGAAGAGAGCGAGGAGATGTGGCTCATTAATCCGTTTAACGGCGAAACGCTCAACGAGCATACGCTGGAAGTGTGGCTGAAGGGCAATATTAGCCCGGTTGCCGAGCTGTTTAACGAAGACCTTGATGAAGCGGATAACGCGGAGGTGATCCGCAAGCTGCTCGATACCCTTAAATCGGCGCTGATGGAAGAGCGGCAGATGGAGCTGGCGCTACGCACCAGCGAAGCGCTGCTGCAGTTCAATCCGGAAGACCCGTACGAAATTCGCGACCGGGGGCTGATATACGCCCAGCTGGATTGCGATCACGTGGCGCTGCAGGACCTTAATTACTTCGTTGAACAGTGCCCGGAGGATCCCATCAGCGAGATGATCCGCGCGCAGATCAACACCATTTCGCACAAACAAATTACATTGCATTAAAGCCAATCCCAGCAGGCGTTCCTGGCGCAGCCAGTTTGGACACGGACAGCGCGCAGAAACCGGAGCGTACACGTAGTACGTGAGGATTGACTCGCGACGCTCGCCCTCCGGGCCGCCCTGAAGGGCGTTCAAAATACTTTCGTATTTTGTCGAGCACTGCCCAGGTCCAAAATGGCAAGTAAAATAGTCCTGATTGGATAGGCTTTAGTCTGAAACCATTCCGGTTACACCCTGATAAGGCGAACTTATGAAACAAAAAGTGGTTAGCATTGGTGATATCAACGTAGCAAACGACCTGCCATTCGTGCTGTTTGGCGGCATGAACGTGCTGGAGTCCCGCGATCTTGCGATGCGTATCTGCGAACACTACGTGACCGTTACGCAGAAGCTGGACATTCCTTACGTGTTCAAAGCCTCTTTTGATAAAGCTAACCGTTCTTCCATCCACTCCTATCGCGGGCCGGGTCTGGAAGAAGGGATGAAGATTTTCCAGGAGTTGAAACAGACTTTCGGCGTGAAAATCATCACCGACGTTCACGAAGCCAGCCAGGCGCAGCCGGTCGCTGACGTGGTGGATGTTATTCAGTTGCCAGCGTTCCTCGCCCGTCAGACCGATCTGGTTGAAGCGATGGCGAAAACCGGCGCGGTTATCAACGTGAAAAAACCGCAGTTCGTGAGTCCGGGCCAGATGGGCAATATCGTCGATAAGTTTATCGAAGGCGGCAACGACAAAGTGATCCTTTGCGATCGCGGCGCAAACTTCGGCTACGACAACCTGGTCGTCGATATGCTGGGCTTTGGGGTGATGAAAAAAGCCTCCAATAACTCACCGGTTATCTTCGACGTTACACACGCCCTGCAGTGCCGCGACCCGTTTGGCGCGGCCTCCGGCGGCCGTCGCGCTCAGGTTGCCGAACTGGCGCGCGCCGGGATGGCGGTTGGGATCGCGGGTCTGTTTATTGAAGCGCATCCGGATCCGGAGCACGCGAAATGCGACGGTCCTTCCGCGCTGCCGCTGGATAAACTGGAGCCGTTCCTCAAGCAGATGAAAGCCATCGACGATCTCGTTAAAAGCTATGATGAGCTCGATACCAGCAAGTAATCGCCGCTGAAACGACAAAAGCCTGCCGGTTTTACAACCGGCAGGCTTTTTTGATCTCCCCGAACGGCATGACGCCGCCGGGGGAGGCTCAGGCAAAAATGGTCATCAGGTAGGCAGCGAACAGCGCCAGATGCGCCGCACCGTTCAGCACATTGGTGCGTCCGGTAGAGAACGATATCTGGCACAGCAGCAGCGAGGCGACCATCACGACCATCTCCGGGGCGCCAAGGCCAAAACGCAGTTCGTTACCGGTGAGGAAGGCGATAAGCGTCACTACTGGTACGGTCAGGGAAATGGTGGCCAGCACGGAACCGAAAAACAGGTTCATCGCCCGCTGGACCTGATTGTTTAATACGGCCTTCAGCGCGCCAAGGCCCTCCGGGGAGAGGATCAGCAGCGCCACCAGGAAGCCGGTAAAGGCAACGGGAGCGTTCATGCTGGTCAACAGCGTCTCCAGCGGATTGGCATTCATTTTAGTGACCGCAATAACCGCAACCAGATGTATCAGCAGCCAGGCGGTGTGCCACTTGCTGCTGTGCGCCGACGGTTTGCCGTGATGCGGGTCATCGTCGTCGCCGTCATCCTCATGTTCGTAAACAAACAGGCTCTGGTGCGTTTTGGTTTGAATCAGCAGGAAGACGCCATACATAGCGGCGGAGATCAGCGCCACCAGCAGCGCCTGGCCGGTGGTAAAGTTGGCCCCGGGCAGCGCCATCGGGAAGACCAGAACGATTATCGCCAGCGGAAAGAGGGCGATAAGGTACTGTTTAATCCCGAACAGATTCATATACTGGGTGGCGAATTTGCGCCCGCCCAGCAGTAAAGAGAAACCGACAAGCCCGCCGGTAACAATCATAATGATCGAATAAAGCGTATCGCGCATCAGAGTCGGCGCGGCGTCGCCGGTAGCCATTAATGCGGAAATCAGGCTGACTTCAAGAATCACCACTGAGAGGCTTAAAATTAACGATCCGTAAGGTTCGCCAAGGCGGTGGGCCAGCACGTCGGCGTGGCGGACGACGCTAAAGGCGCTGCTTAGTATGCCGACCAGCGCCAGAATATTAATCGCAACGACCACTGGCAGTGACTGGCTGCTTCCCCAGAAGAACAGCACCGCCAGCGCCAGAACCGGAAAGGCGAGGGAGGTCTCCTTGTGGCGGGTTTTTACCGCCTCATGTGCATCGGTCATGAATTATCTCCAGCTATGCAGGTGTTATAATTATAGATATCGTAAGTTAATAAAATAACAGACATTGATTAAACTAATTTGTTTTTTTACTTAAATTTACCACTATAGTCCTGTAAAAGTGATAGATTGCCATAAACTGCGGTTACTATTTTTTTGTATTTATTATTCAGATAATTACTAAAACATCTTTCTCATTTATCTGTCGCCTTGCCAGCCGGTTGATCCTCTACCAGACTCACTATTCACCCTTAAACCGGAGGTTGCCATGCCCTATAGCAACAAAAGTGAATTGCCCGACAGCGTTCAGCACGTACTGCCCGCCCACGCCCAGGAGATTTACAAAGAAGCCTTTAATAGTGCCTGGGAGCAGTATAAACATAAAGAGGACCGGCGTGATGACGCCAGCCGCGAAGAGACGGCGCATAAAGTGGCCTGGGCAGCGGTGAAAAATGAATATCAAAAAGGTGAGGATGATAAGTGGCATAAGAAGAAATAATACCTTTTGCCGCGGCCTCCGCTGACTGTCCGCTTGCCCGCGGCCCGTTCATTGCTTATTGTCGAATAAAGCTGGATAATAATTCGGCAATACTTCACGGATGGCACCAGATAATCGCCGGAAGCGGGCAGTGGCGGAGGTAGTAGACAGTGTTAACTCGTGATTTCTTACTGAATGCAGATTGTAAAACGGCGTTTGGCGCTATTGAGGAATCGCTTCTCTGGTCGGCAGAACAACGGGCCGCCTCTTTGGCGGCGACCCTGGCCTGTCGTCCGGATGACGGCTCGGTGTGGATCTTTGGTTACGGTTCGCTAATGTGGAATCCGGCGCTGGAATATCGCGAATCCTGTACCGGTACGCTACCGGGCTGGCACCGCGCGTTCTGTTTGCGGCTCACCGCCGGGCGCGGTAGCGCCATGCAGCCGGGCCGCATGCTGGCGCTGAAAGAAGGTGGGCGCACGACCGGCGTCGCCTACCGCCTGCCCGATGAATCGCTGGAAGAAGAGCTGACGCTGCTGTGGAAGCGGGAGATGATTACCGGCTGCTACCTGCCGACCTGGTGTAAGCTGGAGCTTGACGATGGTCGCACCGTCAATGCGCTGGTCTTTATTATGGACCCGCGACATCCGCTGTTTGAGGCGGACACCAGCGCGCAGGTGATTGCGCCGCTGATAGCGCGGGCCAGCGGGCCGCTTGGTACCAACGCTCAGTATCTGTTCGCGCTCGATCAGGAGTTGCGCAAACTCGGCATGCACGACGCTTGCCTCGACGATTTAGTCGGTAAGGTACGTCATCTGCTTGGGGAGAATAGCCAGCCGGGGCTGGCGTAAGAATGAATCGCCCGGGGAGACCCGGGCGTTTGCTATCAGGCGGGAACGTAGCTGATAGAGTGTTCCAGCGACTGGCTGTGGCTGTCGATGAGAACGTTCCAGGTGCCGCTGTAAGGCACGGTCAGATACGCGCTATCTCTGTCCTGTACGCTCAGAACATCAGCGTGACTATCGCCAGGCACTTTGGCACTCATCAGGTGAATATGGCAGCGTTCAGAACAACGCACCACCAATGTGTCACCGCCAAACAACGTCAAACTTGCTTTTACCATTGCCATTTAATCTTAACCCCGTTTCTGTCTACAGCATCCTGCCAGCCCATTAACCCGCGTGATATTGTTCACACTTTGCTCTGTGCATAACACCAAAGGGGAGGGATGCGGATGCTGATTTTGATCAAAAAAAAGAATAAAGATTAAACAAAAATGACGTTGTGCCTGAAAGCTTTCAGCTGGTATTGTTTTCGATTAGTAAACGCCGCCAGCTTAATATTTAATCCCGTGAGCGCGGGGATTTTTAGAAGGTCAGGACTTTATCCGCCGCCAGCGTCCACTGCGCCAGCTCAACGAGGGTGCCAATCTCCACGCCATCAATCAGCGGCAGCGCGCTGATCCCCCGGCCATCGGTACAGGTTTTACACAGCTTCACCGGCACATTTTGCGCGGTGAGGATCTCCAGCATCTGCTGAATATTGTAGCCTTCCGCTGGCTTCTGCCCGCGCAGGCCGGCGGTGACCGCATCGGACATTAAAAACAGTTTGAGTTCAAGGTCGGACTGCTGCTCGCGCAGGGCGATCGCCAGACGCAGGCTGTTGAACAGAGATTCGCTGCCGTAGGCGGCACCGTTAGCGATAATCACAATACGTTGCATAAGGACTCCTTCTATAAGGCACGGTTATTGCTTGGCTGAAGTATAAAGCGTTAACCCGGGAGAGGGGTATGAATAATACGGCTGGCAATAGGCCTGAGGTGGTCGACTGGTTTGCGCGCGCGCGGCGACGCCAGAAACAGCAGCTACGTCAGCTGTCGCAGCTGGGGTCGCTGGCAGGAGAGATAAGTTCGCTGGTGCATATGCTGCAGTGCGAACGCGGCGCGTCGAATATCTGGCTGTGCTCGGGCGGCAGACTGTACTCGGCGGAGTGCCGGGCGGCAGCGGCGCTGGTCGATGAGCAATTCACACGTTTCAACGCCGCGCTGGAACCCGCCCGTGATGCCGCCAGCAGCGCGCTCTGCTGGCGCATTGCCTGCGCGGCGTGGTATTTGACGCAGCTTGCGGCGCTGCGCCAACGCGTGCGCGCCCGGAACATTCCTGCCGAAGAGGCGACCGGGCAGTTTAGTCGTATTATTCGCCATCTGTTGAATATTGTTCCGCAGCTCAATGACAGTATCGACGACCCGCAAATCGCTGGACGTATGGTAGCGCTCTATAGCTTTATGCAGGGAAAAGAGCTGGCCGGACAGGAACGTGCGCTGGGCGCGCTAGGCTTTGCCCGCGGGCAGTTCAGCGATGAACTGCGTCAGCAACTGGTGGACCGCATTGATGGTCAGCAGCCCTGTTTCGATAGTTTTCAGGCCTTAAGCTATCCGCCCCTCACCACTCTGTTTGCCAGCCAGTGCCTGGCCAGCCTGGAGATTGAACAGCTGCGGCGGGTTGCCTGTACCCGCCAGCCTCCAGTAGATGAGGGAGAAACGGCGCTCCGCTGGTTTTACGCACAGACCCAGCGCCTTGAGCAGCTCCGTGGCGTGGAAGAGCGGCTGATCGTCGACCTGCTCAACGCCACCGCCGCCCTGCTGGAAGGCGAAGAGCAGAGCATGCAGTTGCCGCCCGCAAACTGGGATGAGGCTGAGGACAGTATCGCCCTGCGGCTGGACAAACAGCTGCTGCCGCTGGTACGCCAGCAGGCCCTTGAGCTTCAGCAACTCTCCTGCCAGCTTGCATCGTTAAAGGAAGCCCTTGAAGAGCGCAAACTGATTGAGAAGGCGAAAAGCGTGCTGATGACCCATCAGGGGATGCCGGAGGAACAGGCCTGGCAGACGCTGCGAAAAATGGCGATGGATAAGAACCAGCGGATGGTGGAGATAGCCCGTGCGCTGCTAACGGTAAAATCACTCTGGCAGACAACCCCAAAGGAGTAGTTGCACGATTAGCGAGCATTTATTGCCAGCCGACGGTGCAGCGTTTTGCGTATAGCAAGGCCGCTGGCTAAGCAAAAGCGCACAATATGGCCTTCTGCAAATCTGGCATCTGCTTTGCATTAGAAAAAATGAGTGAATAAGGTTTTGGGCAGCGGGCCAATGGCGGTGCGTATGTCCATGGATAAAGGCGTCCTGCGGTGCGTAAGCACCGCCGGGCGCGTTTTTTTTGCGCGTTTCTGGAGCAGATATGGGCGATACGTTTTCAATTTCACGACGGCGTTTATTACAGACGGGGGCGGCGCTAGGCGGCGCGATGCTGCTGCCCGGCATGATGCAGGCGGCATGGGCGGCGGGGACGGATAAGCCGGAACAGACCACCGTGCGGGTGGGTTTTATTCCGCTGACCGACTGTGCCCCCTTAGCCATCGCTTCCCTAAAGGGATTCGATAAAAAGTACGGCATCACCCTCGTCCCGAGCAAGGAGGCCAGCTGGGCGGCAGTGCGCGACAAGCTGGTTGCCGGAGAGCTGGACGCCGCGCACATTCTGTACGGCATGCTCTACGGCCTTGAGCTGGGGATCGCCAGTAAACCCCAGGCGATGGCCAATCTGATGACTCTTAACCGCAACGGGCAGGCGATTACGCTCTCCAGCGAGCTGCAGGAGAAGGGCGTCACCGACCTGGGCGGACTGAAAAAACGGATCGACCAGCAGGCGCCGGGCAGCTACACCTTCGCCCATACCTTTCCAACCGGCACCCACGCGATGTGGCTCTATTACTGGCTGGCGAGCGGTGGAATTAACCCTTTCGACGATATCCGCACCGTCGTTGTGCCGCCGCCGCAGATGGTGATGAACATGCGTATCGGCAATATGAGCGGTTTTTGTGTCGGCGAACCGTGGAACGCGCGCGCCATTAACGATCGCATCGGCTTCACCGTCGCCACTTCTCAGGATATCTGGCCGGAACATCCGGAAAAAATTCTCGGCACCCGCAGCGAATGGGTTGAGCGTAACCCGAATACGGCTCGGGCGTTGGTGGCGGCGCTGATGGAGGCCCAACGCTGGATTGATGCTTCCGTGGAGAATACTCGCGAAACGGCGCGGATACTCGCCAGACGCGCGTGGCTGAACACGAAAGAGCAGTACCTCACCGGGCGCATGCTCGGCGCATACGACAATGGTATCGGTCGCCGCTGGCAGGATGCGCACCCGATGCGCTTCTACGAACAGGGGGAGGTGAGCTTTCCATGGCTCTCGGACGGCATGTGGTTTTTGACCCAGTTCCGCCGCTGGGGATTGTTGAAGGCGTCGCCGGATTATCAGGCGGTGGCGCAGCGCATTAATCGCATTGACGTCTGGAAAGAGGCGGCGCTGGCTGTCGGCGGGATCGGCGCGCCGAAGCAGCCGATGCGCAGCAGCACATTGCTCGACGGCAAGGTCTGGAATGGGGCCGACCCGGAAGGCTATGCCAGCAGTTTCGCGATTCAACGTAAAGGGGCATGAGATGAAACACGCATATAAAACTCAACGGCAGGCCAGCGCTGGAAAGGCGCCCGGCGAAGTGATCACCCTGCCGCCGCTGCAGGTTCGCAAAACCACGCCTCCGTTCAGCCGCTGGCTGCGCGATGCTACCCAACGTCTGCTGCCGCCGCTGCTCGGGCTGGGATTGCTGCTGTTGGGCTGGCAGCTGGCAGCAATAAACAGCAAAGGTTTCCCGACGCCGCTCAGCACGCTGGATTCCGCGTTGACCCTTTTTGCCGATCCGTTTTATCAGGACGGGCCGAACGATATGGGGATCGGCTGGAACGTGCTGGCGTCGCTGCAGCGCGTGGCGGTGGGGTTTGGCCTTGCCGCGCTGGCGGGCATTCCTCTGGGCTTTCTGATCGGTCGTTCGCCATTCTTCGCCCGGATGTTTAACCCGTTGATTGCGCTGCTGCGCCCGGTCAGCCCGCTGGCCTGGCTGCCTATTGGCCTGCTGCTGTTCCAGAAGGCGGAACCGGCCTCGAGCTGGACCATTTTTATCTGCTCGATCTGGCCGATGGTTATTAACACCGCCGAGGGCGTGCGGCGTATTCCTGAGGACTACCTCAACGTGGCCCGCGTGCTGCAGCTTTCCGAGTGGACGGTGATGCGCAAGATCCTCTTTCCGGCGGTCTTACCCGCGGTGCTGACCGGGGTTCGTCTCTCGATTGGTATCGCCTGGCTGGTGATCGTCGCCGCCGAAATGCTCACCGGCGGCTTAGGGATCGGCTTCTGGATCTGGAACGAGTGGAACAACCTCAACGTTGAAAACATCATCATTGCCATCGTCATTATCGGCGTGGTCGGGTTGCTGCTGGAACAGGGGCTGATGCTGCTCGCCCGTCGTTTTAGCTGGCAGGATAAATAAGGAGTCGCAGATGAAACCACTCATTCAGGTCCAGGGCGTCAGCCAGCGTTTCAATACCACCAGCGGCGAATTCCTCGCACTGCAGAATGTCTCATTCGATATTTACGAGGGGGAGACCATCAGCCTGATTGGTCACTCAGGGTGCGGTAAGTCAACTCTGCTGAATCTGATTGCCGGGATTACCTTGCCGACGGAGGGCGGCCTGCTGTGTGATAACCGTGAAATCGCCGGGCCGGGCCCGGAACGCGCGGTGGTGTTTCAGAACCACTCTCTGCTGCCGTGGCTGACCTGCTTCGATAACGTTGCGCTGGCGGTGGATCAGGTCTTCCGCCGCAACATGAGCAAAGGCGAGCGCAAAGAGTGGATTGAGCACAACCTCGAACGGGTCCAGATGGGGCACGCCCTGCACAAGCGCCCGGGAGAAATATCCGGCGGTATGAAGCAGCGCGTTGGCATTGCCCGGGCGCTGGCGATGAAGCCGAAAGTGCTGCTGCTGGATGAACCCTTTGGCGCCCTTGATGCCCTGACGCGGGCGCATTTACAGGACGCGGTGATGCAGATTCAGCAGTCGCTGAATACTACCATCGTGATGATTACCCATGATGTTGATGAAGCGGTGCTGCTTTCCGACCGGGTGCTGATGATGACCAATGGTCCGGCGGCGACGGTCGGGGAGATCCTCGATGTTAACCTGCCGCGCCCGCGCAATCGCGTGCAACTGGCGGACGATAGCCGTTATCACCATCTGCGTCAGCAGATCCTGCACTTCCTCTATGAAAAACAGCCGAAAGCGGCATAGGGGGCGGCGATGACGCGGCAACTGGTGATTATTGGTAACGGTATGGCGGCCACGCGCCTGGCGCAGGCATTGGTAGAACGGGATGCGCAGCGGTTTAGCATCACCATTATCGGCGATGAACCCGGCCAGGCCTATAACCGCATTCAGCTGTCGCCTGTGCTGGGCGCAGAGAAAACAGCAGGCGAGACGAGACTGATGCCCGAGACGTGGTATCAACGGCATAACGTTAAGGTACGCGCCGGCGAGACGGTTACGGCGGTGGATATTCATGCCCGTACGCTGCAAACCACCGCAGGGGTAGTTAGCTGGGATGAACTGGTGTTCGCCACAGGCTCGCTACCGTTTGTGCCGCCGTTACCGGGCATTACGCAGCCGCACGTTTTTGCTTTCCGCACTCTGGCGGACGTCGAGGGCATCCTGGCCATCGACGGCCCGGCGGTGGTTATCGGCGGTGGCGTACTCGGCGTAGAGGCCGCCGCGGCGCTGCGGCGTTATGGTGACAGTGTCACTTTACTTCATCGCGGAAGCGGGCTGATGGAGCAGCAAATCGATGCTTTTGCCGGCGAGCAGCTGCAAATGCTGCTTGCCGAGCGCGGGATTCGCTGCGTGATGGAGAGCCGTATCGCCGCTATTGATGCACATCAGGTGCGGCTGGAGGACGGCCGCGCGTTTGCCGCCTCGCGGGTGGTGCTGGCGACCGGCGTGCAGCCGAACAAACGGCTGGCCGAGCGCAGCGGGCTGGCCTGCACCCGCGGAATCCTCGTTGACCGCCAGCTGGCAACCGCGCAGCCGGGCGTCAGCGCCATCGGGGAGTGCTGTGAAATCGACGGTCGGACCTGGGGGCTGGTGGCGCCATGCCTGCGCCAGGCGGAGGTGCTGGCTGCCCGCCTGTGCGCTACCCCAGGCGAAGATTTTTGCTGGCAGGATAGCGGCACTCGTCTGAAGGTCAGCGGTATCGAGTTGTTCAGCGCGGGCGAGCTGCGGGCCGCAGAACAGGATGAAAGCTGTATCAGCTGGGACCCGCTGGACCGCCACTACCGGCGCCTGCTGCTGCGCGACGGTAAGCTGCGCGGCGTACTGCTGCTGGGCGATTGCAGCAGCGCTGCGCCCCTCACCGCTCTGCTGGGGGCGGATGCCCCGGCGCCGGCAGAGTGGCTCTTCGATCCCTCTTCAACGATGCAGCCGCGCGCTGCGGGAAAAATTATGATGACAAAACCTGTTTTAGTGCTGGTCGGACACGGTATGGTCGGCCACCATTTTCTTGAGCAATGCGTCGACCGTCGCCTTCATCAACGGTATCGGATTGTGGTGTTCTGCGAGGAACGCTATGCCGCCTACGACCGGGTTCATCTGACTGAATATTTCACCGGACGCAGCGCAGAATCGCTGTCGCTGGTTGAGGGCGATTTTTTCGCTCAGCACGGTATTGAGCTGCGCCTGAGCGAATCGGTCGCCAGCATCGACCGCGAAGCGCGGGTGGTGCGCGATGCCTTCGGCCACGAAACCCACTGGGATAAGCTGGTGCTGGCGACGGGGTCTTACCCGTTTGTTCCGCCGGTGCCGGGTCATCATCTCGAGGGCTGTTTTGTTTATCGTACGCTTGACGACCTCGACCAGATTGCCGCCCGCGCCGCAACCGCCCGACGGGGTGTGGTTATCGGCGGCGGGCTGCTCGGGCTGGAAGCGGCCAACGCGCTGAAGCAATTGGGGCTGGAAACTCACGTTGTCGAGTTTGCGCCGAACCTGATGGCGGTGCAGCTGGACAACGGCGGCGCGGCAATGCTGCGAGAAAAAATCAGTCAACTGGGCGTCGGGGTGCATACCAGCAAGGCGACGACGGAGATTGTTCGCAACGAACAGGGGCTACAGCTGAACTTTGCCGACGGTAGCTCGCTGGCGGCCGATATGCTGGTGTTCTCCGCCGGTATTCGCCCGCAGGACGGGCTGGCGCGCAGCGGCGGGCTGGAAGTGGGCGAACGCGGCGGGATTTGTATCGACAACCAGTGTCGTACCTCCGACCCGGACGTGCTGGCAATCGGCGAATGTGCCCTGTGGGAGAACAAAATTTATGGTCTGGTGGCGCCTGGCTATCAGATGGCGCGCGCCGCAGCGGCTACCCTGGCGGGCGAGGAAGGCTGCTTTAGCGGCGCGGATATGAGCACTAAGCTGAAGCTGCTGGGCGTTGATGTCGCCTCGTTCGGCGACGCCCAGGGGCGCACCCCGGGCTGTCAGAGCTATCAGTGGACCGATGGGCCGCAGCAGATCTACAAAAAAATTGTAGTCAGCGCGGAGGGCAACAAACTGCTCGGCGGGGTGCTGGTCGGGGATGCCAGCGACTATGCCACGCTGCTACAGATGATGCTTAACGGTATGGCTTTACCCAATCACCCGGAAAGCCTGATCCTTCCGGCGCTGGAGGGCTGCGCGCCAAAAGCGCTCGGCGTGGCGGCGTTGCCGGACAGCGCGCAGATTTGCTCCTGTCACAACGTCAGCAAAGGCGATATCTGCCAGGCGGTGAACGGCGGCGCGGGCGATATGGCGGCGATAAAAAGCTGCACCAAAGCGGCGACCGGCTGCGGCGGCTGTAGCGCGCTGGTAAAACAGGTGATGGAGTATCAGCTTGCCGAGCAGGGCGTTGAAGTCAAAAAGGATATCTGCGAGCATTTTGCGTGGTCGCGGCAGGAGATCTATCACCTGGTACGCGTCAACCATATTCGCACCTTCGAACAGCTTATTACCCGCTATGGACGCGGTCACGGCTGTGAGATCTGTAAACCTCTGGCGGCCTCGGTGCTGGCCTCCTGCTGGAATGAATATCTGCTGAAGCCGGCGCATTTGCCTCTTCAGGACACTAACGACCGCTACTTCGCCAATATTCAGAAAGATGGCACCTATTCGGTGGTACCGCGTATGGCGGCGGGAGAGGTGACGCCGGACGGGCTGATTGCGATCGGCCAGATCGCCAAACGCTATCAGCTGTACAGTAAAGTGACCGGCGGCCAGCGTATCGATCTGTTCGGCGCGCGCCTGGAGCAGCTCCCGGCAATCTGGCGCGAGCTGGCCGAGGCGGGATTTGAAACCGGCCACGCCTACGGCAAATCCCTGCGGACGGTGAAATCCTGCGTGGGTTCAACCTGGTGCCGCTATGGCGTCCAGGATTCCACCGGCCTGGCGGTAACCCTCGAACATCGCTATAAGGGGCTGCGCGCGCCGCACAAAATTAAAATGGCGGTCTCCGGCTGTACCCGCGAATGCGCGGAGGCCCAGAGTAAGGATATTGGCGTCATCGCTACGGAGAAGGGCTGGAATCTGTACGTTTGCGGCAACGGCGGTATGAAGCCGCGCCATGCCGACCTGTTCGCCAGCGATCTGGATGAAGCCACCCTTATCCGCAGTATCGACCGGCTGCTGATGTTCTATATTCGTACCGCCGACCGTCTGCAGCGTACCAGTACCTGGATGGATAATCTTGAGGGAGGCGTCGACTATCTGCGCGCGGTTATCCTCGAAGACAGCCTTGGCATCGGCGAAGAGCTGGAGCAGGAGATGGCGCGGGTGGTCGAGAGCTACCAGTGCGAATGGCAAACCACCCTTAACGATCCGCAGCGGCTGGCGCTGTTCCGCTCCTACGTGAACAGCGATGAGCCGGACGAAGCGGTGCAGCGGCAAACCCTGCGCGGCCAGCCGCAGCTGGCCCCGTTCGCGGCGCAGGCCGAACCGGCGCTGCCGTCCCGCCCGTGGCAGGCCATTTGCGATCTCGACGCCATCCCGCAGCAGGCGGGGATTGGCGCGCGGCTCGGCGAGCGGCAGATTGCGCTGTTCCGCTTTGGCGATCAGGTATATGCCCTCGATAATCTTGAACCGGGCAGCGAGGCCAACGTTCTTTCGCGCGGCCTGCTGGGCGATGCGGGCGGTGAACCGATCGTGATTTCGCCTCTGTATAAGCAGCGTATTCGCCTGCGCGATGGCCGCCAGTGCGACGACGGCGAACTGGCGGTACGCGCATGGCCGGTAAAAGTGGAGAACGGTAAAGTATGGGTTGGCAACCAGCAGCTGCTGGCGCGCGCGGAGGCCTCGTGATGAATGAAACCAGGACCACTTGCCCCTATTGCGGGGTCGGCTGCGGCATTATCGCCAGCCTGAATGCCGACGGCCAGGTTACCGTACGCGGGGATGAACAACATCCGGCAAACTTTGGCCGCCTGTGCGTGAAGGGGGCGGCGCTGGGCGAAACCGTCGGGCTGACGGGAAGATTGCTCTTCCCGGAAGTCGATGGCGGTCGCGCGACCTGGGCCCAGGCGCTGGCAGCGGCGGGTTCGCGTCTGCGGGAGATTATCGACGAGCACGGGCCGCAAGCGGTGGCGTTTTATGCCTCCGGCCAGCTGCTGACCGAGGATTACTACGTGGCCAATAAGCTGATGAAGGGGTTTATCGGCGCGGCAAATATCGATACTAATTCGCGGCTGTGCATGTCTTCAGCGGTCACCGGCTATAAACGGGCGCTGGGCGCTGATGTGGTGCCGTGCAGCTATGAGGACGTGGAAAACAGCGATCTGGTGGTGCTGGTCGGGTCGAACGCCGCCTGGGCGCATCCGGTACTCTATCAGCGGCTGGCGCAGGCGAAGCGCGACAATCCGCAAATGCGGGTGGTGGTCATTGATCCGCGTCGGACCGCCACCTGCGATATTGCGGACCGGCATCTGGCGCTGGCTCCCGGCAGCGACGGCGGGCTATTTGTCGGCCTGTTGAACGCCATTGCCGCCCGCGACGACATCTGCGGCGATTTTAGCGATGCGCCGCAGGCGCTGGCCATCGCGCAGGACTGGGATATCAACCACGTCGCGCAGTTCTGCGGCCTGCCGCGACAGCAGATCGCCGATTTCTACAGCGAGTTTATCGCCGCTCCCCGCGCCATCACGCTCTATACCATGGGGATTAACCAGTCCGCCAGCGGCAGCGATAAATGTAACGCTATCATTAACGTTCACCTGGCGAGCGGTAAATATGGGCGTCCGGGCTGCGGGCCTTTTTCGCTGACCGGACAACCTAACGCCATGGGCGGACGCGAGGTGGGCGGACTGGCGACCATGCTGGCGTCGCATATGAACTTTGAAACCGACGATTTACGGCGTCTGGCGCGCTTCTGGGGGACCGAACGTCTGGCGCAAACGCCGGGGCTGGCGGCGGTGGATCTGTTCGCCGCCATTGGCCGCGGCGAGGTGAAAGCGGTGTGGATTATGGGCACCAACCCGGTAGTGTCGCTGCCGGACAGCCATGCGGTAAGCAAAGCGCTGGCGGCCTGTCCGCTGGTCATCGTGTCCGACGTCGCCGCCGCTACCGATACCGGACGCTTTGCCCATATCCGCTTTCCCGCGCTGGCGTGGGGAGAGAAGAGCGGCACGGTAACCAACTCCGAACGAAGGATCTCGCGCCAGCGCGCTTTCATGGCACCACCGGGGGAGGCCAGAGCCGACTGGTGGATCGTCGCCCGCGTGGCCCAGGCGCTGGGCTTCGGCTCCGCTTTTGCCTGGCAGCACCCGCACGAGGTGTTCAGCGAACACGCCGCGCTTTCAGGATATGAAAATGATGGCCAGCGGGCATTTGATATCGGCGGACTGGCGGATCTCAGCCGCAAAGCGTGGGAGGCGCTGGAACCGGTGCGCTGGCCGGTGAGCCGCAGTGAAGCAGCCTGGAGTGTGCATAAGGGCTGGCATCGCGACGGTAAACTGCGGATGGTGCCGGTCGCGCCGCAACCTACCCGGGCGACCACCGATGCGTTCTATCCACTGATCCTCAACAGCGGGCGGATCCGCGATCAGTGGCACACCATGACCCGCACCGGCGCGTTGCCGCGTCTGATGCAGCATATTAACGAGCCGGTGGTGGAAGTCGCGCCAGCGGACGCGACGCGCTATCAGCTGCTGGAAGGCGAACTGGCGCGGGTGCGCTCACCGAATGGGGTGATGGTAGCAAAAGTGATTGTCAGCAATGGCCAGCGTCCCGGGTCGCTGTTTGTGCCGATGCACTGGAATGATCAGTTTGCTCGCCAGGGACGGGTGAATAACCTGCTGTCTGCAGTCACTGACCCGCACTCCGGGCAGCCGGAAAGTAAACAGGCGGCAGTGGCGATAGCTGCCTGGCTACCAGCGTGGAAAGGCGAGCTTTTTTCTCGCTTGTCGGTGCCGCTACCCGCTTCACTACACTGGCGGCGGCGGGCAGCGCAGGGAATCATTCATCTTTCGCTGGCGGGGGATATCGCCTCCCGCGAGTGGCTTATTGAGTGGTGCCAGCGAAAAGGGTGGCAACTACAGACAGCCAAAGGCGGTAGCATCTGGAACCTGCTGGCGTGGCAGGGGGAAGAGCTGATGCTCGGCTGGTGGAGCGATGTCAACGAACCGCGCGTGGATGCCGAGTGGATTAGCGCCGCGTTTCGCAGCCCTCCGCCGAATGCTACCCAGCGTCACGCATTATTGAGCGGCAGAAAGGGTAGCGATGAGGTACCGCGCGGACGCATTATCTGTAGCTGCTTTAGCGTGGGCGAACCGGCGATAGACGAAGCGATTGCCACTGGCTGCCGTACGCCCGCCGCACTGGGAGCAAAGCTCAAATGCGGCACCAACTGCGGCTCTTGTATCCCGGAACTTAAGGCGCTGCTGGCGGCGAAGCTGGCGCAGGCCTGATATTCGGTATATTCCTGGAATCGTGCGGGAGGCTGCCAGGGCGGGTAAAAAACGATAAACTTAACTTTTGCCGCCATCACTTTATGAGTAGACGTAACCGATTTGAGCTCCTTGTCGTTCCGTATAACCCCTTATTTACCGCTTCTCCTGCTGCTGACAGGCGCTCCCGCCCGCGCGCTGCAGGATACTCAGGCCTTTTCCAGAGGCCCTGAAAGCTTACCCGACCTTGGCCTGGCGCCGCAGGTCGATGACGACGCAAAACATTTTGCCGAGATGGCGAAAAAATTTGGCGAAGCCAGCATGAGCGATAATGGGCTGACAACCGGCGAACAGGCGCGTGTATTTGCTATGAGCCGGCTGGGCAACGAAGTCAGCCACCAGCTGGAAAGCTGGCTTTCGCCGTGGGGCAACGCCAACGTCGATTTGCTGGTCGATAAAGAGGGCAATTTTACCGGCAGCAAGGGGAGCTGGTTTGTTCCTCTGCAGGATAACGGCGACTATCTCACCTGGAACCAGTACTCGGTCACCCAGCGGGATAACGGTCTGGTCGGCAACGTCGGCCTCGGCCAGCGCTGGCGGATGGGCTCCTGGCTGCTGGGCTACAACTCCTTCTACGATAAAGTGCTTGATGAGCGCATGGCGCGCGGCAGCGTCGGGGCTGAAGCCTGGGGCGAATCGCTGCGCCTGTCGGCTAACTACTACCAGCCGCTCGGCGGCTGGCAGCAGGGGAGTAGCCTGACTCAGCAGCAGCGTATGGCGAGCGGCTACGATGTGACCGCTCAGGCGCGGCTGCCGTTTTATCAGCACATTAATACCAGCGTGAGCGTGGAGCAGTACTTCGGCGATAGCGTTGACCTGTTCCATTCGGGCACCGGCTATCACAATCCGGTCGCGGTGTCGGTGGGGCTGAATTACACCCCCGTTCCGCTGGTCACGGTGACCGCCAAACATAAGCAGGGCGAGAGCGGCGTCAGCCAAAACGATATTGGGTTAAAGCTGAACTATCGTTTTGGCGTTCCTCTGAAACAGCAGCTGGCGGCCGATGAAGTCGCCGTTAGCCGATCGCTTCGCGGCAGCCGCTACGATAGCCCGGAACGCGATAATCTGCCGGTGGTTGAATATCGCCAGCGCAAAACGCTGTCGGTTTATCTGGCGACGCCGCCCTGGGATCTTCAGCCCGGGGAGACGGTGCAGCTGAAACTACAGATTCGTAGCCTGCACGGAATTAAGTCGCTAAGCTGGCAGGGCGATACCCAGGCGCTGAGCCTGACCTCGCCGATAGAGGCCAACAGTACGGACGGCTGGACCGTGATTATGCCGCGCTGGAACAGCGAAGCCGGGGCAAGCAACCGCTGGCATCTTTCGCTGGTGGTGGAGGATAAAACGGGTCAGCGCGTCTCATCCAATGAGATCGCACTGGCGCTGACTGAGCCGTTGGTACGCGTACCGGCCGATGGCGTTTCGTGGCAGCATCTGCCCTAGAATACGCGCTCCTGATGGACCCAAACCGCCGCTTCCACGCGCGATTTCAGCTTCATTTTCTTCAACATATGTTTGACGTGCACTTTAACGGTACTTTCGGTGATATCCAGACGGCGGGCGATCATTTTGTTTGGCAGGCCCTGGGCAATCAGCTTGAGAATATCGCGCTCGCGCGGGGTTAGCTGGCTGATGTCGCGGTCTGAGGTAGCGCGATTAGCGCGCAGGCTGGCAGCCAGCACCGGGGTTAACGCTTCGCTGAGCACCATTTCGCCTGCCGCCGCCTGCTGTAGCGCTTTCAGCAAATCTTCCGGCTCCATATCCTTCAGCAGATAGCCGTCGGCGCCGCGTTTCAGCGCGGTCACCACGTCTTCTTCATGATTGGAGACGCTAAACACCACCACGCGGCCGGACAGCGACTTCTCGCGCAGCTTGTCGAGCGTTTCCAGACCGTTCATGCCCGGCATATTGAGATCCAGCAGAATCAAATCAGGATCCAATGATTCCGCCATCGCAATACCTTGCTCGCCGTTGCTGGCTTCGCCGATAACCTGGATATCCGGGGCCATGCTGATCAGCTGTTTGACGCCGGTGCGCAGCATCGGGTGATCGTCGATGAGAAGGATGGTTGCCCGTTCCTGTTGACTCATGGAGTTCTCCTTATTGGATTGAAAACGATTTTTCAGGGATAAAAGTGACCACCACTTCGGTACCGCCGGTTTCCCGGCGCCGAACCTGGCAGTCCCCGCGCAGGCTCTGAGCGCGATCGCGCATGATAATCAGGCCGTAGTGGTTGCTGCGCTCCGCATGGTCCGGTACGCCGCGACCGTTATCGGCCACCGTCAGACGGACCTGATTGTCCCGCAACGCCACGGTAACGCTGACATCGGTGGCATTGGCGTGCTTCAGCGCGTTGCTGAGCGCTTCCCGGGCGATTTGCAGCAGATGGATGGCCTGATGCGACGGCACAAAACGCGGCGGCAGCTGATAGTCCAGGCGTACCGTAAAACCGAAGTGGGCGCTGTATTCCTGGCAGCTGGCCTCCAGCGCCGGACGTAGTCCCGGCTCGGTGAGCTGTAGCCGGAAGGTCGTCAGCAGTTCGCGCAGCTGAGCCCAGGAGGTATTCAGTTCATTACGGATTTGCCCCAGCAGCTGGCGGCTCGCTTCCGGCAGGTCATCGCCCTGCATTTGCAGGCAGCTAACCTGCATTTTCATACAGGAGAGCGACTGGGCGATGGAGTCGTGGAGCTCGCGGGCGATAGTGGCGCGCTCCTCCATGACGATTAGCTGCTGCTGGCGCTCCTGATGACGATCGAGAGCGAGGGTGCCGGTAAGTTGTTCCACCAGCGTGTCAACCAGCTGCTGCTGATCGTGGCTCAGATGACGCCCGGCGGGCAGGGTGGCCAGTAAAATACCGTACTGATTATGGGCATCCGACAGCCGCCATTTTAAAGTGGTGCCGGTATCAGGCAGCGGCGGCAGGTCGCGGGGGCAGAGATAACAGCCCCTGTCGTCGCACTGAATATCGGAGTGGCAGGAAAACTCCTGATGGTTGTCTTCGTCTTCAAGGTCGTAGACGCGAACTTCAATATCGCGTAGCAGGGTCAGCCCCTGTAAACCGTTAAGAACGGGCGAAATGCGTTCACAGAGCGGCGCGTTAGAGTGCAGGCGGCGGTTGGCCTGCCACAGAAAGGCGAGGATCTCGTTTTTTTGCTCCAGGCCGGCGGTTTTTTCCTGCACCCGGCGTTCAAGCACCGAATAGCTCTCCGCCAGCTCTTTGGACATGTTGTTCAGCGCCATGCCGAGCGTCGCCATCTCGTTGCGCCCGTTAATCTGCGCCCGCTGGGTGAAATCACGTCGGCTCACCGCTCGGGCCATACCGAGCAGCTGTTTCCACGGACGTAACAGGCGGGCGCGCAGCCAGACGATGGTAAATACCAGCAGCAGCGCCATCCCCACGGCCATGATGCGCTGGATCCAGACAACGTGTTTAATCCGCTCCTCGGTGGTGTGATCGAAAGCGGTAACCAACTGGTCAATGCGGTCGACAAAGCCGGCGACATCCGTCGCGACCGAGGCCTGATTTTGCGCTTTGCGCATTCCCGGCGCCAGCTCCAGCTGCCAGTAGTGCTGCAGCGCCTGGAGCTGCCGCTGCTGATCGTCATGGCGAGCGGCGTACTGCAGTTCCGGGCTAAAGACGGTTGCCGTCATTTCATCCAGCAGCTTTTGATCGCTGTCGGTCAGCGGTATCGCCGCCAGCAGGCGATAGCTCTGCATGCGCAGCGAACCGGCTTTATTGATGGCATGCGCGCTGCCCTGAACGCCATGCACCAGGCGGGAAGAGATCGCCATTCCGGCGACGCCGATGATCGTGGCCAACAGAACGATCAGCGCGAGTTGATTAACCAGCGTCAGCGGCGTAAAAAGTCGTTTCAACATGGGATATGGGGCTCCTGACCGGCAAATTATCCGGGAGTGGCGCTTATTCTCGGACATCCCCTGGAGTATACCCATACCCCCAAAGGATTACCCCTTAATTGTCAGCCTGCGATGGGCTGGTGGCAGGCGTTGAGGTAATCCCGGCACTGGCGTGAAAAACCACACTTTTTTGCGCAGAAATAGCTACTCACTTCGGGTGATGAATTTTTTTTAGCCAAATTAGCGCCAACTTTTCCTTTGATTTATATCAACTTACCGCCGCCTGTAACCCATAAGGTAGCCAGGGTTAATATGAATCATCAGAGGTGTCTATGAGTCACTCTTCAATCCCGGAGAAGACTAACAGCTCAGTCATTAGCGACTGGCGTCCTGAAGATCCTGAATTCTGGCAGCAGCGCGGTCATCGCGTCGCCAGCCGCAATCTGTGGATCTCCGTTCCGTGTCTTTTACTGGCATTCTGCGTCTGGATGTTGTTCAGCGCCGTTGCCGTCAACCTCAATAAAGTCGGCTTTCAGTTTACTACCGACCAGTTGTTTATGCTGACCGCGCTCCCGGCGCTGTCCGGCGCGCTGCTGCGCGTGCCTTACGCGTTTATGGTGCCGCTGTTCGGCGGTCGTCGCTGGACTGCGTTCAGTACCGGGATCATGATCGTACCCTGCGTATGGTTAGGCTTCGCGGTGCAGGATACCTCTACGCCTTTTAGCGTTTTCGTGATCATCTCTCTGCTGTGCGGCTTTGCGGGGGCGAACTTTGCTTCCAGTATGGCTAACATCAGTTTCTTCTTCCCGAAACAGAAGCAGGGCGGCGCGCTGGGTATCAACGGCGGCCTCGGTAATATGGGCGTCAGCGTGATGCAGCTGGTTGCTCCTCTGGTGGTATCCCTGTCTATTTTCGCCGTCTTTGGCGGTACCGGCAGCGAACAGCCGGATGGTTCCATGCTATATCTGGAAAACGCCGCGTGGATCTGGGTGCCGTTCCTGATTATCTTCACCCTGGCGGCGTGGTTCTTCATGAACGACCTGTCGGCATCGAAGGCGTCGCTGAGCGAGCAGCTGCCGGTACTCAAGCGCGCGCATCTGTGGATTATGGCGCTGCTCTATCTTGCCACCTTCGGCTCGTTTATCGGCTTCTCGGCGGGCTTCGCCATGCTGTCCAAGACCCAGTTCCCGGATGTGCAGATTCTGCACTATGCGTTCTTCGGGCCGTTTATCGGCGCACTGGCACGCTCGACCGGCGGGGCGATCTCCGACCGACTCGGCGGGACTCGCGTGACGCTGGTGAACTTTGTGGTCATGGCTATCTTCTGCGGCCTGTTGTTCCTGACGCTGCCGACCCACGGCGAGGGCGGTAACTTTATTGCCTTCTTCGCGGTATTTATGGTGCTGTTCCTGACCGCTGGTCTGGGGAGCGCGTCTACTTTCCAGATGATCTCGGTTATCTTCCGTAAAATGACGATGGATCGTGTCAAGGCGCAGGGCGGCAGCGAAGCGCAGGCCATGCGTGAAGCGGCGACCGATACGGCGGCGGCGCTGGGCTTTATTTCAGCGATTGGCGCCATTGGCGGCTTCTTTATTCCAAAAGCGTTTGGTATCTCGCTGGATTTGACCGGCTCGCCGGCCGGAGCAATGAAGGTATTCCTGGTGTTCTATATCGCCTGCGTGGTGATTACCTGGGCAATCTACGGACGCAAGCAGAAATAATATTTTCTGGTGAGTTTCTGCAAAGGGCGCAAATATCGTTGCGCCCTTTTTTTATTTATTATTTAGTTACAACATGCTAATCGTTGAGGGTTATTTTAAAAGCAGTCCGGAGTCACAAATAAAATAGCGGCATAAGCATCTACCCCTTAATACCATGGCGAATGGCAAAACCCTGACCTTTGCAGGTTTTTTAGATGAATTTATATGTAAATCATATAGATATAAAATAGAAATAAATACTACTTTGGTGGTATCAGGCTTCCGGAGCGGCTTTTATAAGCCCTATCGTCTTGATCGTTATCAATTCTCTCCCTCTTTCATAGCGTTACCTTCGCTGCAAATCCAGCAATGTCGATTTATCAGAGAGCCGTCAGGCTCCACACAGGAGAAACCCGATGAGTAAATTCCTGGACCGGTTTCGCTACTTCAAACAGAAGGGTGAAACCTTTGCCGATGGGCACGGCCAGCTTCTAAAAACCAACCGGGACTGGGAGGATGGATACCGTCAACGTTGGCAGCATGACAAAATTGTGCGCTCCACCCACGGTGTCAACTGCACCGGCTCATGCAGCTGGAAGATTTATGTCAAAAATGGTCTTGTCACCTGGGAAACCCAGCAGACCGACTATCCGCGCACCCGTCCGGATATGCCAAACCACGAGCCTCGCGGCTGCCCGCGCGGCGCCAGCTACTCCTGGTATCTTTACAGCGCCAACCGCCTGAAGTACCCGCTGATGCGCAAACGCCTGATGAAAATGTGGCGTGAAGCGAAAGTACAGCACAGCGATCCGGTTGACGCATGGGCCTCGATAATTGAAGACGCTGATAAAGCGAAAAGCTTCAAGCAGGCGCGCGGCCGCGGCGGTTTCGTGCGTTCGTCCTGGCAGGAAGTGAACGAGCTGATTGCCGCCTCTAACGTCTATACCGTCAAAACCTACGGCCCGGACCGCGTAGCCGGCTTCTCGCCCATCCCGGCGATGTCGATGGTCTCCTATGCCTCCGGCGCGCGCTATCTGTCGCTGATCGGCGGGACCTGCCTGAGCTTCTACGACTGGTACTGCGACCTGCCGCCTGCATCACCGCAGACCTGGGGCGAGCAGACCGACGTACCGGAATCTGCCGACTGGTACAACTCCAGCTATATCATTGCCTGGGGATCCAACGTACCGCAGACCCGTACCCCGGATGCCCACTTCTTCACCGAAGTTCGCTATAAGGGCACTAAAACCGTTGCTATCACCCCTGACTACGCCGAAATCGCCAAGCTTTGCGATCTGTGGCTGGCGCCGAAGCAGGGTACCGATGCGGCGATGGCGCTGGCGATGGGTCACGTCATGCTGCGCGAGTTCCACCTCGACAAACCAAGCCAGTACTTTACCGATTACGTGCGCCGCTACACCGACATGCCGATGCTGGTAATGCTCGAAGAGCGCGATGGCTATTACGCCGCGGGCCGCATGCTGCGCGCGGCTGATCTGGTGGATGCATTAGGTCAGGAAACAAATCCGGAATGGAAAACCGTCGCCTTTGATGAGAAGGGCGAAATCACCGTACCGAACGGTTCTATCGGTTTCCGCTGGGGCGACAAAGGTAAATGGAATCTTGAACAGCGCGACGGTAAAACCGGCGAAGATGTCGAGCTACGCCTTAGCCTGCTGGGCGGCCACGACGATATCGCTAACGTCGGCTTCCCCTATTTTGGCGGCGAAGGTACCGAGCACTTTAATAAAGTCGAGCTGGAAAACGTGCTGCTGCACAAACTGCCGGTAAAACGCCTGCAGAAGGCCGACGGTTCTACCGTGCTGGTCACCACCGTCTACGACCTGACCATGGCGAACTACGGCCTGGATCGCGGACTCGGCGATGAAAACTGCGCCAGCAGCTACGATGACCTCAAAGCGTATACCCCGGCATGGGCGGAGAAAATCACCGGCGTTTCCCGGGCGCATATTATCCGCACCGCGCGGGAGTTTGCCGATAACGCCGATAAGACCCACGGCCGTTCGATGATCATCGTCGGCGCCGGTCTGAACCACTGGTTCCACCTCGATATGAACTATCGCGGTCTTATCAATATGCTGATCTTCTGCGGCTGCGTTGGTCAGAGCGGCGGCGGCTGGGCGCACTATGTCGGCCAGGAAAAACTGCGTCCGCAGACCGGCTGGCAGCCGCTGGCGTTTGCCCTTGACTGGCAGCGTCCGGCGCGCCATATGAACAGCACATCGTACTTCTATAACCACTCCAGCCAGTGGCGCTATGAAACCGTAACCGCGCAGGAACTGCTGTCGCCGTTAGCGGATAAATCCCGCTACAGCGGCCACCTGATTGATTTCAACGTGCGCGCCGAGCGTATGGGCTGGCTTCCGTCGGCGCCGCAGCTGGGCACCAACCCGCTGCGAATTGCGCAAGCGGCAAAAAAAGCGGGCATGACGCCGGTCGATTACACCGTCAAATCGCTGAAAGAGGGTTCCATTCGCTTTGCCGCAGAGCAGCCGGAAAACGGTAAAAACCATCCGCGCAACCTGTTTATCTGGCGTTCCAACCTGCTGGGCTCCTCCGGTAAAGGCCACGAGTACATGCTGAAGTACCTGCTGGGTACGGAAAACGGTATTCAGGGCAAAGATCTCGGCAAGCAGGGCGGCGTGAAGCCGGAAGAAGTGGAGTGGAAAGATAACGGTCTCGACGGCAAGCTGGATCTGGTGGTGACCCTCGACTTCCGTCTGTCGAGTACCTGCCTCTATTCCGACATCGTGCTGCCGACCGCTACCTGGTATGAAAAAGACGACATGAATACCTCGGATATGCATCCGTTTATTCATCCGCTGTCTGCCGCCGTCGACCCGGCCTGGGAATCGAAAAGCGACTGGGATATCTACAAAGATATCGCGAAAAAGTTCTCCGAAGTGTGCGTGGGTCATTTGGGTCAGGAAACCGACGTGGTAACGCTGCCTATCCAGCACGACTCCGCCGCCGAACTGGCGCAGCCGCTGGACGTTAAGGACTGGAAAAAAGGCGAATGCGACCTGATTCCAGGGAAAACCGCGCCGCATATTCTGACCGTCGAGCGCGATTATCCGGCGACATACGAACGCTTTACCTCTATCGGCCCGCTGATGGAGAAAATCGGCAACGGCGGTAAAGGCATCGCCTGGAATACCCAGAGCGAGATGGATCTGCTGCGCAAGCTCAACTACACCAAAGCGGACGGCCCGGCGAAAGGCCAGCCGATGCTTAACACCGCCATTGATGCGGCAGAGATGATTCTGGCCCTGGCGCCGGAAACCAACGGCCACGTGGCGGTTAAAGCCTGGGCGGCGCTCAGCGAATTTACCGGTCGCGACCATACGCACCTGGCGACGAATAAAGAAGAGGAAAAAATCCGCTTCCGCGATATTCAGGCCCAGCCGCGCAAAATTATCTCCAGCCCGACCTGGTCCGGACTCGAAGATGAGCACGTTTCCTATAACGCCGGCTACACCAACGTTCACGAACTGATCCCGTGGCGCACGCTTTCCGGCCGCCAGCAGCTGTATCAGGATCACCAGTGGATGCGTGATTTTGGCGAAAGCCTGCTGGTTTATCGTCCGCCAATCGACACCCGGTCGGTGAAAACGGTGATGGGCGCGAAATCCAACGGCAACCCGGAGAAGGCATTGAACTTCCTGACGCCGCACCAGAAGTGGGGGATCCACTCCACCTACAGCGACAACCTGCTGATGCTGACGCTGTCGCGCGGCGGGCCGATTGTCTGGATGAGCGAAGCGGACGCCAAAGATCTGGGGATCGAAGATAACGACTGGATCGAAGTGTTTAACAGCAACGGCGCGCTGACCGCCCGCGCGGTGGTAAGCCAGCGCGTACCGGCCGGGATGACCATGATGTACCACGCGCAGGAACGTATCGTAAACCTGCCGGGTTCTGAGATCACCGAACAGCGCGGGGGGATTCACAACTCCGTGACTCGTATTACGCCAAAGCCGACCCATATGATCGGCGGCTATGCGCAGCTGGCCTACGGCTTTAACTACTACGGCACGGTAGGGTCTAACCGCGACGAGTTCGTGGTGGTACGTAAGATGAAGAATATTAACTGGTTAGATGGCGAAGGTAACGACCAGGTACAGGAGAGCGTAAAATGAAAATTCGTTCACAAGTCGGCATGGTGCTGAATCTCGATAAGTGCATCGGCTGTCATACCTGTTCAGTCACCTGTAAAAACGTCTGGACCAGCCGCGAGGGTATGGAGTACGCGTGGTTCAACAACGTTGAAAGTAAGCCGGGCGTTGGTTTCCCGAACGACTGGGAGAATCAGGAAAAGTGGAAGGGCGGCTGGATCCGTAAGATCAATGGCAAGCTGCAGCCGCGCATGGGCAACCGCGCGATGCTGCTGGGTAAAATCTTTGCTAACCCGCATTTGCCGGGCATCGACGACTACTACGAGCCCTTTGATTACGACTACCAGAATCTGCACAACGCGCCGGAAAGCAAACATCAGCCGATCGCTCGCCCGCGCTCGCTGATCACCGGCCAGCGGATGGATAAAATCACCAGCGGTCCGAACTGGGAAGAGATTCTGGGCGGCGAATTTGAAAAACGCGCCAAAGACCAGAACTTCGAAAACATGCAGAAGGCGATGTACGGCCAGTTCGAAAACACCTTTATGATGTATCTGCCGCGCCTGTGCGAACACTGTCTGAACCCGGCGTGCGTCGCGACCTGCCCGAGCGGCGCGATCTATAAACGTGAAGAAGACGGCATCGTGCTGATCGACCAGGACAAGTGCCGCGGCTGGCGCATGTGCATCACCGGTTGCCCGTACAAGAAAATCTATTTCAACTGGAAGAGCGGCAAATCCGAGAAGTGCATTTTCTGCTACCCGCGTATCGAATCCGGGATGCCGACCGTCTGTTCGGAAACCTGCGTGGGGCGTATTCGCTACCTCGGCGTGCTGCTGTATGACGCGGACGCGATTGAAAATGCCGCCAGCACGGAGAAAGAGAAAGACCTGTATCAGCGTCAGCTGGACGTGTTCCTCAACCCGAACGACCCGAAAGTGATTGAGCAGGCGCTGAAGGACGGCGTGCCGCAGGGGGTTATCGAAGCCGCCCAGCAGTCGCCGGTGTACAAAATGGCGATGGACTGGAAGCTGGCGCTGCCGCTGCATCCGGAATATCGCACCTTGCCTATGGTCTGGTACGTGCCGCCTCTGTCGCCGATCCAGTCAGCCGCCGATGCGGGTGAACTGGGCAGCAACGGTATTCTGCCGGACGTCGAAAGCCTGCGTATCCCGGTTCAGTATCTGGCAAACCTGCTAACCGCGGGCGATACCCAGCCGGTGCTGCTGGCGCTGAAACGCATGCTGGCGATGCGCCACTTCAAACGCGCGGAAACCGTAGACGGCGTACTGGATACCCGGGCGCTGGAAGAGGTTGGCCTCACTGAAGCCCAGGCGCAGGAGATGTATCGGTATCTGGCTATCGCCAACTACGAAGACCGTTTCGTGGTGCCGAGCAGCCATCGCGAGCAGGCCCGCGATGCTTTCCCGGAGAAAAACGGTTGCGGCTTCACCTTCGGTGACGGCTGCCACGGTTCTGACAGCCAGTTTAATCTGTTCAACAGCCGCCGTATCGATGCTATCGACGTCACCAGCAAAACGGAGCCGCACCCATGATTGAACTCGTCATTGTGTCGCGCCTTCTTGAGTACCCTGACGCTGCCTTATGGCAGCATCAGCAGGAGCTGTTCGACGCTATTGCCTCTTCGGAAAAGCTCGCGCCGGAGGATGCCCATAAGCTGAGCGTTTTCTTGCGCGACCTGACCGCCCAGGATGTGCTGGACGCGCAGTCTCGCTACAGTGAGCTGTTCGATCGCGGCCGTGCGACCTCGCTGCTGCTGTTTGAGCACGTGCACGGCGAATCCCGCGATCGCGGCCAGGCAATGGTCGACCTGATGGCGCAGTATGAACGCCACGGTCTGCAGCTGGATAGCCGCGAATTGCCGGATCATCTCCCGCTGTATCTTGAGTATCTGGCGCAGCTGCCGGAGGCGGAAGCGCGCGGCGGATTGCAGGACGTTGCGCCGATTCTCGGTCTACTGAGCGCTCGCCTGCAGCAGCGCGATAGCCGCTACGCGGTACTGTTTGAGCTGCTGCTCAAGCTGGCAAACGCCCAGGTAGATAGCCAGAAAGTGGCGGAAAAAATCGCCGATGAGGCCCGCGACGATACGCCGCAGGCGCTGGACGCCGTCTGGGAAGAAGAACAGGTGAAATTCTTTGCCGATCAGGGCTGCGGCGAGTCGGAGATCTCCGCTCACCAGCGTCGTTTTGCCGGAGCCGTTGCCCCGCAATATTTGAATATCTCTAACGGAGGACAGCAATAATGCACTTCCTGAATATGTTCTTCTTTGACATCTATCCGTATATCGCCGGGACGGTATTTCTGGTCGGCAGCTGGCTACGTTACGACTATGGGCAGTACACCTGGCGTGCGGCCTCCAGCCAGATGCTGGACCGTAAAGGGATGAATCTGGCCTCGAACCTGTTCCATATTGGTATTCTGGGAATTTTTGCCGGTCATTTTCTCGGCATGCTGACGCCCCACTGGATGTACGAGTCATTCCTGCCGGTCGACGTGAAGCAGAAGATGGCGATGATCGCGGGCGGCGCCTGCGGCGTCATGACGCTGGTGGGCGGGCTACTGTTGCTGAAACGCCGTCTGCTGAGCCCCCGCGTGCGCGCCACCACCACCGGAGCGGATATTCTGATCCTCTCCCTGCTGATGGTACAGTGCGCTCTGGGTCTGCTGACTATTCCGTTCTCCGCTCAGCATATGGACGGTAGCGAAATGATGAAGCTGGTGGGCTGGGCGCAGTCGGTGGTGACCTTCCACGGCGGGGCTTCGCAGCATCTGGACGGCGTGGCGTTTATTTTCCGCGTGCATCTGGTGCTGGGGATGACGCTGTTTGTGCTGTTCCCGTTCTCCCGTCTGGTGCATATCTGGAGCGCGCCGGTCGAGTACCTGACGCGCAAATACCAGATTGTTCGCGCCCGTCGCTGATTCTATTTCGTGTAAAGCTCAACCCTGCTGCGGCAGGGTTTTTCATTGATGCGGTCTGCTCCAGGCGTAGCGCTGCTGGGGCATATATGGCAGAAATACAGAATCAGTTCTGGAGCAATAAAAGAGCTAACTAAGACGGTTTGATTATTTGATTTTGCTGAGGTACTGCAGGGAAGTGATGGTGGTGGGGAAGGATTATTCGTCGCTTCGCTCCTCACCCTTCGGGCCGTTGCCTGCGGCAACGTTGTTTCGCTGACGCTCGACTCGAACCTTAATCGAAGCTTCTCATCCTTCCCTGCATCGGAAGAATATATGGCAATGTGCTTTGAGCAGGTAGCGGTTTAACAGAGAAGTTATGGTGGTGGGGGAAGGATTCGAACCTTCGAAGTCGATGACGGCAGATTTACAGT